>JBGPHB010000449.1:0-4936 GCA_041484155.1 Bryobacteraceae bacterium | reverse complement strand
CGTCGGGCCGAATTCAAATTCAGGTTGTGCCGCGTGCTCTGCATCGCTTATGGGCTGAATGGCTACCGCCCCCTGGTCCGCTAACAGGCTGCTGAAAACACCGATGAACGCAGAACAGCATAGCCGCAACCAGCGGAACCCCGCCCTGACGGGC
Source organism: Bryobacteraceae bacterium (assembly GCA_041484155.1). Taxonomy (GTDB): domain Bacteria; phylum Acidobacteriota; class Terriglobia; order Bryobacterales; family Bryobacteraceae; genus Palsa-187. The sequence continues at coordinate 4,782 of JBGPHB010000449.1, read as the reverse complement.
GGGGCTTGCGGGGTGTCGTGAACGCACGACAAAGCCCCGCCCGTCAGGGCGGGGTTCCGCTCGGAAATGCACGCGGTCAAATCTTCGCATCAGGCTTTGGCAGTTTCACGCAAGTTCAGCGTTGTTCTGCGGCCCATCTGCTAAAATTGGGGCGGCTTTTGCGTGACCCTCTGCGCCTACCTGAAGTTTGCTCGCCCTCGCACAGACGCCCACCTACACCAGGCGTCCGACGGCCAGCAGAATTCCATACAGCAGAGCTTGCGGCCGCGGGGGACATCCGGGGATGTACACGTCCACCGGGATAACCTTGTCGACGCCGCCCAGGGACGCGTAGTTTTCGCCAAAGATGCCGCCGCTGATTCCACAGGCGCCCACCGCGACGACCACCTTCGGCTCAGGGGTGGCGCGATAGGTTTTCAGCAAAGCCAGTTCCATGTTGCGGGTTACAGGGCCCGTGACCAGAAGCATGTCAGCGTGGCGGGGAGACGCGACAAAGTGAATGCCAAACCGTTCGATGTCGTAGATCGGGTTGTTCAGGGCGACGATCTCCAGTTCGCACCCGTTGCAGGAGCCGGCGTCCACTTCACGGATGGACAGGGAGCGGCCCAGCAGTTCGTGAATCTTTTCGCGGACTTTCTGGCCGGTAATTTCGACATTCTGATCGGCACGGAAACGCTGTGTCCCGTCGGGGTTCAGATCGTACTCGGCGGTTAGCACGAGATCACGACGGTCGCGGGTCGCGAGTTCGAATTCCTGCGTCATCACGACCGCTTGGCCCGCGCATAACCCGCAGAAGATGCATCGCCCATAGTCGACAATTACTGTTCGAGAGTCTTCTCCCTCGAGAATCGATATCGCCTCCGTGGGACAGACTTCCGCGGCCGGCCGCGCGTCCTGCCAGCGTTCGAAGTCGAAGGCGGGTCTTCCTCGAAAAGTCTCCGGGGTTCGCGGATAGTTTCCTGTTACCACGCCGGTACTGATGGTCTTCTGAAGGATCTTGAACATCGGTTACCGATCCGTTCCCGAATAGGAGAGATTGAAACTCTTGTTGATCACTGGAAAGTCCGCGATGATATTTCCTTGAACCGCTTCGACCAGGGCGGGCCAGTTATTGAGCGAGGGGTCTTTGACCTTACAGCGCTCCAGGCGATTGCCGGGTCCGGTACGGACCCAATGGATGATTTCGCCGCGCCAGCCTTCCACTGCGCCGAGCGCGCAGCGGTCCGGCGGGATCACCCGAGGCGGGGCACAATGCTCGCCGCGAAGAGCGTGGGCGGAAGCGCTCCGGATGATGCCTAGGGACTCTCTCACCTCGTCGATTCGAACCTGCATCCGGTGCCAGACATCGCCGACTTGATAGACCGGGACTTCGAATGAGAAACGTGAATAGGCGGCGTAAGGATGATCGCGCCGGACATCCAGATCGATTCCCGAGGCACGTCCTCCCACGCCCACAATTCCCAGGTCCTTCGCCTTTTCCGGCCGCAGGATGCCGGTGTGCTCCAAGCGATCGCGGGTCGAATCAGAGGTGAGGATCAAGCCGATCAAGTCGTCAAACTCCGGCTCGAAGATATCCAGAGCACGGCGAAGCGCGTCCAATTGATTGGCGTCCCAGGCTCGTCGCACCCCTCCGATGCAAACCATCCCCCGGAGCAGGCGATTCCCGGTCAACTGCTCGTTCAAGCTCACCAGCGCCTCCCGCACACGGCTGGCATGGGCGTTGGCGACAACATAGCCGACATCGGTCGCGATCGCGCCGATATCGGCGACGTGGTTGTAGATTCTCTCGAGTTCCAGAAGGATCGTTCGCATCATCAGGGCGGGCAGGGGGACCTCAATTTCCGCGGCCCGCTCGATCGCCTGGCAGAACGCCGTGCCGTGAGAGAAACTGGAATCCCCGGAAATGCTCTCGGCCAGAAACACGGCCTTGTGGACCGGCAGGTTTTCAAACAGCTTCTCGGTTCCTTTGTGGGTGTAGAACATGCGGAGCTGCAAATACAGGATCGGTTCACCGGCTACCGCGAAACTGAAATGTCCGGGTTCGATGATTCCCGCGTGGACCGGTCCTACCGGCACTTGCAAGACGCCTTCTCCCAAGGCGGGCCGGTAGAAGTGGCGTTCTCCCTCGAAAGGAGGCAGCGACGCCTTAAGAGGGAAATCCTTGCGCAAGGGATGCACCTCGGGCCAATTGTCGTGTAACGCGACCCTGCGGGGATTGGGATGTCCGACGGCCTTTAATCCAAACCAATCCTGGATTTCGCGCTCCTGCCAGTTCAGGGCAGGAAGCTCGGCGGAGAGGGAAGGGAACTCCGGGTCGCCTGCCGACACCGGCGCCTGCAGGATCAAATACTGCGGATTGCCTTTGCGTTCGACGACGTAGTAGTTGAAGTAAACGCCTTCGGTGGAACGCCGATCCTCGGCAAACACCGTGACCACTCTGGCTTCATGTTCGCTCCGCAGGAACTGAACAATTTCGCGGACATCCGGACCGCGAAGCAGGATATACAGCTCGCGATCGGACTCCAGACGCATCGACTGAACTTGCTCCCCGAACTGGCGCCGCAGGTGCTGGTACATATGCGTCATCACCGCGCGCCCGCCACAATATACGCGGCATTTTGGATCAAGGTGAATATCGGCCCCGGCAGCCAGAATCCCATGACCACCAGGATGGTTCCCGTGAAGAGCACGGCTGAATCGCGCCAGGGATACCACCTGGCTACCGGGCTCTCGTCGGCGGGTCCCAGGACCAGGCGGCCGACGTGCAGCAACGCGCCCGTGAATATGCCCGTGCCAAACACCACGAACAGGACGGCGGGCACGTAGTGGCCGGAGGTAAACGCCGCGCGCACGATCAGGAATTCGCTCTGAAACAGGCTGAACGGCGGCGTCCCGATGATCGCCAGCGTCGCCATCAGGAACACAGTACCCGCGATCGGGATCACGCGGATCACCCCGACTTTGATCTTGCGGAACAGGTCTGTCCTGAAATGCTGGTATACGCTGCCGGCGCACAAGAATAGCAGCGACTTGGCCACGGTATGAAACGTCATGTGCAGTGTGAGCCCCAACGCGCCCAGGGGGCCGCCGATTCCCAGCGCGGTGACCATGATTCCCGCGTGATCGATGGTGTGGTAGGCCAGCAGACGCCGGAAGTTTCTCTGGACGAGCACGAACGGCACCGAGACTCCCATGGATAGGATCCCGAACAGCAGCAGCAGGCGCCCTGGATAATCCGGGCTCAGGCAGTGGCTCGCCAGGATATAGAACCGGACCAGGCCGTACAGGGCGCAGTTCAGAGTGGCTGACGAAAGGATCGCCGCCGCCGGCACGGGCGCTTCGCTATAGGCGTCCGGTTTCCAGGTGTGCATGGGCACGATACCGGCCTTAGTTCCATAGCCCAGCAGAATCAGAACGAATGCCAGCTTCATGGTGGTCTTGTCGAATTCCGAGGCATGCGCGACCAAGACCGACCAATTCAGCCCGGCGAGCGTCTCGGTCCCCAGAATATTGTGAGCGGAGTAATAAGTAAGGATGGTTCCGAACAAGGCCATCGACAGGCCGACGCCGCCGATGATGGCGTACTTCCAAGCGGCCTCGAGAGAGGTAGTCCGGCCGTAAAAGGTGATCAGGAAAACCGACGTCAGCGTGGTGGCCTCGATGGCCACCCACATCACTCCCAGGTTATCGGCAAGCGCCACCAGGAGCATCGAAAAGACGAACAGCGGCGTCAGAGCGTAGTACTTGCGAAGCTTCGAAATGGTTACCTCTCCGCGCACATCTTCCTCGAAGACGCGATTGCGTTCGTCATCACGGAGGTACCCGACGGCGTACACCGAGCAAATCAGAGCGACAAACGAAGTCAAGAGAACCACTAGGGCGCTGAGCGAGTCCGCCGCGAGAAATCCATTCCACGTGGAAACGCTTCCTTTGCGAAGCACTTGTGCCGCGAGCGCAATGGCGAGCAAGAACAGGGCGGTGAACGCACCGAGGTTGATCGCCTCCATGGCCGGACGCTTGCGCGCCAGGAACGACAGGGCGCTGGCGGCGAGCGGAACCGCGAGGATTAGCAGAAGAATCATGGAAGCCGTCAACCCCGTAACCTCGAAAGTTTGCTTACGTCCATGGAGTCGAAGGATTCCTGGATGCGGTATACGAGGATACCCAGGACCATCACGGCCACCAGAAGATCGAACAAGATTCCCAGTTCCACAATCAAGGGCACACCGTACGTCAGGGAGATCGCGGCAAGAAACAAGCCGTTCTCCAAAGAGAGAAGAGCGAGCACCTGCATGAACGCCTTGCGGCGGGTGATCATCATGAAGAACCCGATCAGGAACAAGGAGACGGCGACGGCCAGCGTGTTGTGGCCCAGATTCGCCGGCGACGCCAATTCATCGGGCCGGTGAAGAGACTCGGCGACCACGTAACCCACCATGGTCAGCCCGCCTGAGATCAACACCGACAAGGGCACATTAATCAGGGGAGCGATTTCCTGTCCGATACCGACCTTCTTGACCAAACGCTCAAGCAGCAGCGGAAGCAGAACCCCTTTCAGGGCGAGCGTTAGAAAGGCCGCGACGTAAAGGTGCGGAGCGTGGTTGAAGTAGGCGATGGTATTCGCGATACCGGCGAGCAAGAAGGACTGCGCGGCAAAAACACGGATATTGGTGACCAGCCATCGCTGGCCCACCATGGCGATTTGAAGAACCAGCACGGACGCCGCCATCAGGGTGATCATCCTGTTTCCGAATTCGAGGTCTTGGTAGAAGTACATGGTGT
>JBGPHB010000448.1:0-4939 GCA_041484155.1 Bryobacteraceae bacterium | reverse complement strand
CAGAGAACCATGCCAGCGTTCCGCGTGCGCAGTTCCAGAAGCAGAGCCTTCATCGCCGAATCGCGGACATCGCCGGTCGATTCTTGGAGGGGCTCCAGGCCGTCCAGAATGAGGAGCACCTTTTCGTGACGCAGGCGCTCGGCGATGGCTTCGGCGCGGGCCCACACGGACGCGCCTTGCGGGATGGTGATGTGGAAGAAGGGCAGGATCTCGGCGAAGAACGGATCGGAGGAGGTCTGGCGATCCTGCTGGGTCCCCTGGCTGTAGAAGGACCAGCCGAAGATGGTGGATTCGTCCAGATGGCGCTTGTACCACTTGTCCATGAGCGCGGTTTTGCCGGTGCCGCCGGGGGCGATGATCTGGACGATGTTGGTCTTGGGATTGGCCCAGGCCTGGTCGAGGAATTTGAGTTCGTCGTCGCGGCCGATGAGGAGGCTGTCTACGGCGGGGAGTTTGGAGGTGAAGGCTCGGTAGGTTTCTGCTTGGGTTTTCGCTTCTCCTGGTTCGGACATTGCCCAGAAGGTTGTTTCGGGGAAGCCGCCGGGGGTGACTTTATGAGGCGACCACTTCAGATGGCTGAATCTCTCGGGACTTTGGCGGTCCAGGTCGGTCTTTGCATCATCGCTGAGCCAGATTTCCGCTCCTTTGAAGGCTCCTGCCACGCGGTTGGCTAAGTTGACGTTGGTGCCGAAGATGTCGTCCTCCTTCACATCGACCGAGCCTACATGGATGCCGGCTCGAATCTGGATCTTAGGGGCGCCGGGGTTACGTAGAAATCGGCGGGCAAAATCGAGGGCGGCGTCCACGGAGCGGAAAGCTACCATCAGACTGTCGCCGATGGTTTTGATCAGGCGGCCTTGGTACTGTTCGACGAGGTGCTTGCCGTGAGCGAAGTGGTCGCCTCGGACTTCGTCCATGCGCTCGTCTCCGACTTCACGGCCGAAAGCAGCGGAGCCTACGATGTCCGTGAAGACGATCGCAAGGATGGCTCGGTCGGCGCCGGCCCATTCGCGCAGATTTTTGGAGGAATTAGACAGAAATACGAGATTATCACGGGTGTTCGGGGTAGGGTGGGCTCCGGGCAGTTTGGACTGGCTGTTGTGCCGCACCCAGGACACTTATGAGCTGCGCTGGATGGTGCGCAAGAAGATCGAGCAAGTCCCCCGCGGCGCCGACGAACGGGCCCGGGCCCGGTTCGCCGGCGAAAAATGGTGTACTGTCCCGGGTTTCTGGTTTGGGGTCAGATCGTGTACGGTACCACCACGAAGTCATGCTGCTTAGGCGGGAAGTCCCGCGTGTTGCGCGTCGCCAATTTTAGGCCGTGCAAATGGGCGAGCGCGGCCTGAAACGCGTCGGGAAGACGCCATCCGTGCTTGCGCCGCAGCTCCGCCGCCAAGTCCGCGGTTTCCCTCTCGATCGGCAACGTTGGGTATCGATCCAGGAGTGCCACGACGGATGTGGCGGTCAGACCGACCAAGACCTCGGCACGAGTGATCACCGAGATACTGGCGCCCTCCGTCGTCCGCAGGTATTTGGTGGAGGCGGCGATTCCGTTCAGATGATCGATCAGGATCACGGAGTCGAGGAGGACTTTCACTTCCACTCCTGCCGCAGCTTTCGTTGATAGCGGAGGCCGTCGCCTTTGCGCCAGAGACCGCGGGTGGCGGCCAGGACTCGATCGAAGGATTCGTCCTCGGCCCGCTGCATGCGCCGAATCGCTTCGCGAATGACTTCAGCCATGGGCATGCCGGTTTCGCGGGCCCGGCGTTCCAGCCAGGATTTGTCCCGTTCTTCGAGACTGATGATCGTTCTGGTCATATATCAGCTAGATGATATGATATCAGATTGTCTGTGCTCGGTGTTTCGAAATTTCGTGTGCTTCGGACGGGCAAAACCGGTACAGGCACGAATTTCGCAAAGGCGGCGAAATTCGAGCCAGTCCCGGTTTTGCAGATTCTTGCGTTGATATGATGCGGATGGAAGCTGAATGATTTCGCTCAACAAGTACTTGTTTGCGGCAGCGTACTCGATGATCGGAATGGCGTTCGCGGGATCCCTCCAGACCGAACCGTTGCAAAGAGACCTCGAACTTTTGACGCGCGACTTCAAGGGGCGGGTGGGTGTCTGCGCGCGGGATGCTTTGGGCGTGGCTTGCGTGAGGGCAGACGAGCGCTTCGCTCTGCAGAGTGTCATGAAGCTGATCGTGGGACTCGCGGTCATGGACGCGGAGACTTATTACCGAGCAGGGCTACCGGACCACGGTCGGCGACCTAGTGCGGCGCGCCATCGTCGACAGCGATAGCGCGGCGGCGGACATTCTGGTGGCCAAGCTGGGCGGGGCCGGGCAGGTGCAAGCATTTTTGGATCGTAAGGCCGTTGTGGGGGTACGGTTTGACCGGGATGAAAGGCATCTTCAAACCGAGATCTCCGGGCTCGAATGGCGGCCCGAGTTCGTCGATGCCGCAGTGCTGGATCGGGCGATTGCGGGAGTGCCTAAGCGGCGTCGGGAGCTTGCTTACTCGAGTACAAGAAAGATGCGCGCGATACCGCCTCTCCGCAGGGGATGGCATCGTTGCTGTGGTCGCTGGCTGGTGAGAAGCTTCTTTCGGCGGGATCGACTCGGTTTCTTCTGGATGTGATGTCGCAAACCGTGACTTTTCCGGATCGATTGAAGGCTGGGGTGCCGGAGGGGTGGACGCTGGGGCACAAGACTGGAACGGGCGGGACTTGGAAGGGCGTGATGGTCGCTACGAATGGTGTGGGGATATTGAAGGCTCCTGAAGGAGGGTTTGTTTCTATTGTTGTGTTCGTGAGCGATTGTGGGGCGCGCCGATGAAGCAGAGGGCGGCGCTGACGGCGAAGATTGCTAGCGCAAGCCACGTTTTGCCCGGGTATACTGCGAGTGGAAGGGAACTATGGGCGCCGAGAACTTTGCTGATGTCATCAGCTCACTTACGCCGGAGGAGCAGGAGTCGGTCCGGCAGTTCGTCGAGTTCCTGAAACACAAGGGATCGCCTCCATCATCACCGTTTCTCGCGGCCGTTGACGAGTTCATCGACCAACACCCAGAACTGCTCCGCCGTCTGGCCCAGTGACTTTATACCCGACCGCGGACGAAGTGGATCGCCGTCCACACTCGTCTGATCGCTAGATTCGGCGGCTCTGATGGCATCCGAATTCAAGAAGCCGCTGCGCTTTGGGAAAGCCTGTCCCAGAACCATCCATTTGTGGACAGCAATAAGCGCGTCGCTGTAACAATGGCGGCATTCCCGCGGTTCTGGGCGATCCATCTGCCGAGTCTCGCTAATTTCTTGGTGAAGAGGTAGTTGGAAGCCATGGTTTCTGGGGAGCCAGTTCCTGGGCCCCCAGGAACGCTTCTTTCCAACTCCGGCGTTCTCCGTTGACAGCGCCCCACGCCGTGCTGATCATCGTTCACCGAGCATCGTTCACCAAGCACCTTGACTTGCACCGGCAGGCGCGTATAAAACTCTATACATGCCGGTAGTATGGACATGAAAAACAGATCCGTTGGGTAGGGTCTGCCTACGACGATCTCGACGGGTGGTACAAGAGAGATTCGCATCCGGGACGCGAGCGGCATGTACCGTGTGATGTACGTGGCCAAGTTCGAGGAAGCCATCTACGTCCTGCATTGCTTCCAGAAGAAGACTCAGGTGACCAGCCAGCCCTGAAACTGGGTTTTACGCCGGACGACCGAGGCTCTGATGGTCTCGCGCCCGCGTGTGTCCGACGCGGTGAACAAAAAAACTGCCAAGTTCACCATCGATACTCCAGTGGAAATGCTCAGCCGTGTCAGCAAGCCGGTCAAACTGGCAATCAGTTGACCGGCAGATGTTTTGATGGTTAGGGCCACTTTTCGCGCGAGGGCTCTATTGTAATCAGATTCGACGTCCTGCCGCGGGCCCAACGGGGCCAAAGTGGGTAAGTAGGTTCTTGGTACAATGGCTCGCAATTGAGTTCCGGGCACGCGATTTCAAAAAGGAAACGGCTATGCGAAGTAAATTGTGGGTGTTCATGGGATCTGCAAGCATCATCCTCGCAATGGTTGCGGGGCTGATCGTGCAGCATGCAACGGCGCAGGCGAACCGGAGCCATGGACCCCTGTTCGAGCCAGATCCGCTGTGGTCGCAGGCATTGCCGAACAAATGGGTGAACGGACAAGTGGGCGGAGTCGCCGTCGATTCCCACGATCATCTCTGGGTTTTTCATCGGCCGGCAACGATTCCCGACGGTGAAAAAGCCGCCTCGCTCAGTCCTCCGCAAGCGGAGTGCTGCATTCCGGCGCCGCCTGTGTTGGAATTCGACCCGAATGGGAAGTTCCTGCAGGCCTGGGGCGGTCCTGGGCAGGGCTTTGAGTGGTTCGCCTCGGAACACGCCGTCTTCATCGATTACAAAGACAATGTTTGGCTCAGCGGCAACGCGAAGGAAGACAACCAGATCCTGAAGTTCACAGTCAAAGGGAAATTCCTCTTGCAGATCGGTCATGCGGGAAAGAACCGGGGCAGCAACGATACCGATAATCTGGGAGGACCGGCCGGGCTCTTCGTGTACCCAAAGACGAATGAGCTGTTCGTGGCAGACGGATATTTCAACCACCGCGTCATTGTTTTCGATGCGGACACCGGGGCGTACAAGCGGCACTGGGGAGCTTACGGCAAGAAGCCTGACGACAGCTTGAAGTTTCCGCCGCGCGCGCAGCTGGTTCAGGGGCCTCCGCCGGAGGGCTTCAACAATCCGGTTCATGCGGTGCTGGTGACCAACGATGATCTGGTGTACGTAGCCGACCGCTCGAACAACCGGTTGCAGGTGTTCAAACTGGATGGAACGTTCATCAAAGAGATTTTCATTTCCAGGAACACGCTTCAGAACGAAGGAACGGTGCACGCTTTCGCCGTCTCGCCGGATAAAGACCAGAAGT
>JBGPHB010000447.1:0-4948 GCA_041484155.1 Bryobacteraceae bacterium | reverse complement strand
GTTGGCACATCCAGACACGCCAGGTCATGTTCAAAATCCTCGGCCGTGTAGGTCTCGACCCGATGGTCCTTAAGAAACCCGTCAAGTTCGAAGCGGGAAGAAATGCCGAGTAGTGTGCGGAGCTGGTAAGCGGTTATCCGACGCTCTCGGTAGGCCTCCAGCGCCATAGCTTCCAAGACGGCGCCCGCAGGATCGCCGTCCGCGAGCATGATTGAGCCGCCGAGGTATCAAAGCCGGGCGGAATTTGAAAGCAAGAAGCGGAGTGTCAAAGACAGGAATCGCTGTTAAATTCGTGTTTGTAAGGACGAACTTGAAGGAACCCATATGACTACCTCAACGAGAGGTGCACACCTCGCGACCATCACGGTAGAAGATCCCCGTTGGGCCGCCGTGGTAGCTCGCGATCCCGAGGCGAAGTTTTACTATTCCGTCAAGACGACGGGTGTGTACTGCCGCCCTTCTTGTGCGGCTCGTCTCGCCAGACCTGAAAACGTACAGTTTCACCGGACTTGCAAAGATGCGGAAAAAGCGGGGTTCCGTCCCTGCAAACGCTGCAAGCCCGACCAGGCGTCACCTGTCGAGCAGCATGCAGAGAAGATTGCTTCCGCCTGTCGCCTGATCGAGAGTTCTGAAACGCCGCCCCGCCTCGAACTGCTGGCACAACACGTCGGCTTGAGCACCTACCATTTTCACCGCGTATTCAAGGCGGCGACGGGGCTTACTCCCAAAGGATACGCGGCCGCGCACCGCGACAATCTCGTGCGAAAGTCGCTCAACAAGAGCGACACGGTGACGGGAGCAATTTACGACGCAGGCTACAACTCGAGCAGCCGTTTTTACGAAACCTCGAATCAGGTATTGGGCATGACACCTTCAAACTATCGCGCCGGGGGAGTTCAAACGGACATCCGCTTTGCCGTGGGCGAATGCTCTCTTGGCTCGATCCTCGTCGCTCAAAGCAGCCGTGGTATCTGCGCCATTCTTCTGGGGGACGACCCGGACTCGCTTGTGCGCGATCTGCAGGACCAGTTTCCGAAAGCCAATCTCATTGGCGGTGACGCCGGTTTTGAGCGGCTCGTCGCGAAAGTGATCGAGTTTGTCGAAGCGCCGGCACTCGGCCTCGATCTTCCTCTCGATGTCCGCGGAACCGCCTTCCAGCAACGCGTCTGGCAATCGCTGAGGAAAATTCCCGCGGGCTCGACCGCAAGCTACACAGATGTTGCAAAACTGATCGGCTCTCAGAATTCGGTACGCGCGGTCGCCCAAGCCTGTGGTGCCAACGCGCTGGCAGTGGCAATCCCCTGCCATCGCGTGGTACGCAACGATGGCGCATTGTCTGGCTACCGCTGGGGCGTAGAGCGGAAACGCGCGCTTCTCGAAAAGGAGGCGAACGTATGATTCGGATCGAGGGAATTGGCGAGTTGAAGCGTCGCCTGAAACCCACAGTCGAGCGGGTTGATGGGTTCGACTGGCAGAGAATCGGGAGAGATCTGGACCAACAGGGCAACGCCCTGATGGAGCAGCTTCTTTCCCCGGAGGAGTGCCGGGCCATCGCCGGTCTTTACCCGAATGATGACGTCTTTCGCAGCCGCGTCGTCATGGAGCGGCATGGTTTCGGGCGCGGAGAGTACAAGTATTTCAGCTATCCTCTCCCCGATCTTCTGAGCGAACTCCGGACGGCGGTCTATCCGCATCTGGTCCCGGTCGCCAATCGCTGGAATCAAGCGATGAGAGTCGATGTGCGCTATCCGGAGAAGCATGCCGACTTCGTCGAGCGTTGCCATAATGCCGGTCAGATGCGGTCGACGCCGCTTCTCCTTCAATATGGAGTCGACGACTACAACTGCCTGCACCAGGATCTCTACGGCGAGCATGTCTTCCCGCTCCAGTTGGCTATTCTGCTGTCCGACCCCGGCGCGGACTTCACCGGTGGTGAGTTCACCATGACGGAGCAGCGCCCGCGCATGCAGAGTCGGCCGATGGTGGTGCCGCTCCGCCAGGGAGACGGCGTTGTTTTCGCAGTTCACAACCGGCCCGTGCAGGGTACGCGCGGAACCTATCGCGTAAACCTGCGCCACGGCGTCAGCCGCATCCGGTCGGGGCACCGTCATACAGTCGGCATCATTTTCCACGATGCGACATAAGGGCGCGGTCCTGATTGCAAAGCAAGAAACGGAGTGTTTCACGTGACTGATAAAGGTAAATTTGCAGAGCAGAGGCAATTCGCGCTCTATGTCTACAGAAGAAAACAACAAAGCCATCATAGTCCGCTGGTTTACGGACTTCTGGGATAAGATCTGCAAGCTAGACGTTGTTGACGAGCTCGCCGCTCCCGACATGCTCCTGCAGTATTCGCTGCATGCGCCGCGCACGGGCCATGCCGACATTAAGGCGTTCATGACCGATTTCCGGAAAGCGTTTCCGGATCTCAATTTCTGGGGAGCCGCCGAGCTCATTGCCGAGGGCGATTATGTGGTCGGCCGTTGGGAAGGCGGTGGCACGCACACCGGTCCGGCCTTCAGCGATTTTCTCGTCGGATCGTTGCCGGCCGCGACGGGCCGGAAAATGCATTTCACCGGAACGACCGTTCTGAAACTCAAAGACGGCAAGATCGTCGAAGAGATCGGTCTTGACGACGGCGTGACTGCGTTGCAGCAACTCGGACTGATCAAAGCCGCCTGATCACGGCACACGGAATATACACACATAAGTCAACGCATCAATCGCAGAATGCATTAAGAACAGGACTGCTGGCCTCGGGAGGGTTGGCAGTCCTCACTCGGCTTGACGCTACCATCGGATTTGACGAGCAGGTCGAGCAAGAACTCGCTAGCGGGCGCTATCAAAGCCCACATGAACTGATCGAACAGGCTGTCAGGCACTTCCTCGACGAGCGCCAGCGCTCTCATCGGCGGCTCGATGCGCTCCGCGGAATCGGCCGGGCGTTGATCAAACAGGCCTCTATGAGCGCGTGTTGATTCCCGGCCAGGAATGACGGGCACACCGCTCGTCGTCCTGGACGCTTGCGTCCTCGCCAACTTCGCTTCGTGCGATACGCTCCTGGCTTCGCTGTCCCAAGCCAACATACTCTATCGTCCAGTAGAATTAGGTGAACAGACCCGGCCCCCTTCGTCGTACTCTGGCGGTCAGGTTAACCTGGGAGAGGCAGCAGCCATGAACCTGACGATCAATCTTCCCGACGAGGACGTACAGGCTCTCCAAGCCAAGGCGACGGCGCGAGGCGTCTCGGCCGAGCAATATCTTTTGCAAGTTCTGGAGCAGGATCTGGCGCCGGAATGGCTTCGCCAATCCTGGGCAAGCGCCAAGCAAGCCGGGCTGGATCGGCTTTCCATGGATGAGATCGACGCCGAAATTGCGGCGGCGTGCAAGGCCAGGAGTGAAGCGAAGCCGCAGCCCGTCGCATGATCCGGGTTGTTTCTCGACACGAATATCGTCATCTCGGCACTGCCTGTCAAGGTAAACATAGCTTGCCGATATTCGGCGATGGCCCGCTTGATGGGGATTCGGACCAACGGCAATCGCTGTCCTTCACCTTGCCGCAAATCTTCGTGAGGTCGTCGGCCCTTGGGAGAAGAGAATTCTTCACGCACACCGCGCATATTTCGACGTCACATCATCGTCATCAGCTTTCTTTCCCGGTGGAAGCGCGAAGGACTCGCATCAGAGCGATGTCATCCAGAACGCGGATTCCCGTCTGTTCTAGGAAAGCAGCAATCGATGGTTCATAAAAGTCTGCATCCAGAGTACAGATAAACTCTGCTTCGCCGGTGATGGCGGTCTGAACCACGCCAATGTCGGCGGCATCGCGGATCGGAACTGCGAGCGTGGTGTCCGGCACGACGAATTCCGCCGCCCTCCTTAAGAACTGGACGTACTCGTAAATGTCGGCTTCGCTGAGGCTATAGCGTTCTTGAAGACGTGGGTATCGCAGAACCCGCGCGACCTCTACCAGCATTTCTCCGGAGATCAGGATCATCTACCGCTGCCGAAGGAGTTCACCCAGCAGATCACGGGCAAGGCCAGCTGACCTATCGTTGGCCCGAACCAGGATGTTTACGTCGAGAACAATTCTCACCGCACCGGCCGGTAATGCGGACGTGTGGAGCGTAGTGCTTCGTTGAGGATTGCCTCAGCTTCTCGATCGGATACCCGCGGGCGCTTGGCATCAATCCGGGCGAAGTAGGCGTCAAGTCCAGCGAGGACTTCTTGACGCCGTTCGTCGGAGAGCGGTGGGGGTTCGAACGCGCGAACACTGACGGTTTCCCGGTCGGAAATGGCGCGCCCGAGCAGGCGTTCAGGCGCCCCCCTCTGCTCGGACGACAGATCACTGGCTTTGCGGAGCATCGTTAACCTTTTTGAGTTTCGTCTCTAGTCCTCACCCCCAAACTAACTCCACTACCCCGCACCGGTCAAGGCATCCATGTCCGAAGAATGACCGCGCCACACGCTGCCATTCTTGCCGCAGCCCTTGCCCTTCGGTTCACCGTCCTGCTTCAACTGTCTTCCTATCGGTCCGTCACCTTTGTTGCCAGCCTTTGCGTGAAAACTGCCGCAGAGCCGTTCCTTAATGACTTCAAGGGGCGGCCCGCACCAAGAGTCCGTGTAGCCCCTTGAAGTCGGCCCGGTCCGCGGCTTTCCGGTTTCACAAGCATGCGATTCGAGAGAGTGCGCAACGCTCGATGGACGCCAAATGGCTTGTCAAAAATCGCTTAATCATCTATACTGATAGATGGATATACGCTTATATGACGAGTAACGCCACCTCCGAGCCAGAAACCACCCGTCTGACCATTACCTGGTCCAAGGAGGCCGATCATGCCTTGCGCACCTTCCTGGGTTCCCAGGGCTTGAAGAAGGGTGACCTCTCGAAATTCATCGAGGAGGCTGTCCGCTGGCGCATCTTTCATCAGACCGTCCGCGAAGCCCG
>JBGPHB010000446.1:0-4949 GCA_041484155.1 Bryobacteraceae bacterium | reverse complement strand
TGATCCGTTCCAGCGATAGCCCTTGAGAAGCAAAATACAGCGGGAACAGTCCCCATGCCATGCCATCATTCAAGTTGTTGACCATCCCGGCTTGGCTGACAGAGAACAGCGCGCGATCTTTCCAGCTGGTGAGCAACAGGATCTCGGCGAAGCTGCGCTGATCGGCCTTATCGCTGAACTGTCGCGCTTCCAGCTGCGCGTGATGGAGGGTTTCTCGAACAAAAGCCAATGACAGGAACAAGCCTGTGCAGGCGATGATTTCTCCCATCCAGAAAAGGGTTTCCCGTAGGCCCAGCCAACCAGCAATATATCCTGAGCCAATTGCCGCGGCCGAGACAGCCAGATAGCCCGACGCTTCGTTCAGCCCCATCGCGAATCCGCGCCGCTCCGAGCCGACCAAGTCGATTTTCATGATGACGGTCGTCGACCAGCACAGACCTTGGTTGATTCCGAGTAGGACGTTGGCCAGAACCACCCAGCGCCACGACGGAGCGTACAGGAGCAGCACCGGCAACGGAAGTGCGAACAGCCAACCCGCAACCAGTATCTTCTTCCTGCCCCAGCGCTCGCCCATTCGGCCGGCGAAAAGGTTGGCGACCGCTTTGACTAGGCCGAAGCTCGCGATAAAGGACAGAATGGCCACTCGAGACACAAGCCCGAACTCGCGTTCCGCCAGGAGCGGCAGGATGACACGTTCGATGCCGACAGTGGCGCCAACGAAGGCGTTTACTGCCACGAGGAGGGCGAACTGCTCCCAGTTTGCGCGAAGACCCAGGCGGACCGAATCAGAACTGGCCGGGGATACAGCGTTGCTGGCGCTACGAGACCGCACAGCGGTTAGCTCCTGCCTCTAGATCCGTCGCGTCGCCTTCGGGCATCACGCCAGATTCGTTCAGCTCGACGATTCGCGAGAAATTCGGAGGTGTTGGAGGAATCCGTTCGAGAATCGTGCGAACGAAGTCCTCTTCGTTGTCAAGCCACGAGGAGATGCGGCTCGAAATCTGACCAAGCTGATCGCACACAGGCTTGCGATCGAAAGCCACCGGCTGGGACGTATGCGCGGGGAGTACGATCGTGTCTGGCGGGAACTCCATCAGCCGTTTGAGCGATCCGTAAAGAACCATGGCCCTCACGCGTGACTCTTGCAGGGATGCGTGCAGATCCGGCCGGCCGACTCCGGAAATGAAAAGTGTGTCTCCGGTGAAGAGCGCCTGACCATTCAAGTAGTAGCAAGTGCTCTCTATCGTATGACCCGGTGTGGACGTCGCCTGCATACGAGCGTTACCGAACGCCGTGATCTGCGCGTCCTCAATCGGGGTAAAAGCGAATCGGACTCTGTTTTGCGCGGGCAGCAGTAACTGTGCGCCGACTGCTTCAGCCAGTAACCGTGACCGCGAGAGATGGTCGGCATGGACGTGGGTATCGAGCACGTAACGGATGCGCCAGCCGTGTTGGGCCGCCAGCCGCACGTACACCGCCGGGTCAAGCGAAGCATCGATGACCGCCGCCTCGGAACCCGAACCAATCAGATAGGAGAGGCATCCTTTGCCTGTCCGCCGCACTTGGACCACGGTGGCATTGACAAGCACCAGCTCCGCTGTGTTCCAGGCGAGACTCCATGCCTTCATGCCGCCTGTGAGATGAAACGCGTCAATCCCCCGCTGCCTGAGTTGCTCGGCGGCCACCTGGCTGACCTTGCCAGCATTGCAGATGGTCACGACGGGACGATCCTTCGGTAGATCGACGCCCGACAGCGCATCCGGCTCGCCGGCCTTCAGTCGCTCGTATGCATTTACGTGGATACTGCCAGGGATCGCCCACTCCTTGCGGTCCTCGGAAGCGCGGATGTCCAGGACACTCACTGGACGGTCCTTCTCCAGCCATTCCCGTAATGTCTCGGTCTCAATGGGCTGCATGGGCTATCCTATTTCCCGCGCGGATGGCGCCGTTTCCACAGGCAATCCCTGCGCCTTCCAATCCGGAAATCCGGTTTCCAATCGTGTCGCCTTCCTGCCGCGCAAGCGCAGCAGCGTCACGGCCTCATCGGCGTAAACGCAGTAAGGACCGCGACAGTAGGCCACGATCTCCTTTCTCTTGGGAAGCTCCTTCAGGCGGGCCCTTAACTCGGCGAGCGGAATTGAGCGGGCACCCGCAACGTGTCCGGCCTGGTATTCCCTTTCCGGCCGGACGTCCAGCAGTACGACGCTTCGATCCTTCAGGCGCTGGTGTAGTTCTTTGCAGGTAATGCCGTGCAGAGTCTCACGGTCGGTCAGGTACGTCTCCACAATGTGGCGGATCTCGGTCAGGCGGACACTGCCGAGATCGCGCAGGGCCTGCCAGAGCGCAAAGACCTTCTCGTTTGCCAGTCGATACCGAGCGTATAAACCTTCACGGCGTACCTCCACGAGTTGAGCCTCGCGAAGCGCCTTCAAATGCTGAGAGGTATTAGCAACCGACATTCCGGTTTCGGCGGCCAACTCCTCCACGGTCCTTTCGCCCTGCGCGAGCAATTCCAAAAGTTCAAGACGCCGGCCGCTGGAGAGCCCTTTGCCAATCCGCGCGAACTGCTCGAAGAGCTGATCCTTAAAGGTTCGTTTCGTGGATGGATCCATAGTCTTTAACTATTTAAGCAAGTACTTGAATATATGTCAAGTGCCTGTTATGATGCCTTAAGGCTTGAAACGAACGATCATGAATCTGATTGGGGCAGAGTCGAGGTTCCGCCAAAAAAGTAGCTACCAAGTGGCAGGCAAGGGACATCATTTGCCTGCAGGCACGCGGCGCCGGAAGGAAAAAATCTCCCACTGCGAAACGAACCCCAGAAGTGATTGAAAGGAATCAATAGACTACCCGTGAAGTCGCTCGCCGAAGCCCCAACAACATCAATCGCAAGCTTGAACCAACAGCGGCCAAGTGCATCAGAATTCAATGAGGGCCATTCATGAACCGGGACTGGCAATCTTACGACTCAGCCGCCGCTGACCACGACCGGCTTGCCGTCCCGGCTATCTTTGCCGGGCCCGCGCGCGACCTTGTCGTTAGAACAGTCCTGCCGGCCGCCGGAAGAATACTCGACCTCGGGACCGGAACCGGAATTGCGGCCCGCCTGGCAATCGAAATCGCGCCTGGGGCGATTGTCGTGGGACTGGACCCGTCGCTTGAAATGCTTCGCGTGGCCCGAAGCCACGGCCTGCTGTGCCTCACCGTGGGTGCGGTTCCTGGCCTGCCCTATCCGGACGTGACATTCGACCGGATCCTTGCGAGTTTCGTGCTCAGTCATCTCACGTCTTACCGGACGGCGCTGCTCGATATCGTCCGCGTGCTCCGTCCGGGTGGGAACCTGGGAATGACAACTTGGGGAGCTGTGCAGAACGAATTTCGGCAACTCTGGCAAGAAGTAGCCGAAACGTTCGCTGACAAGGAAGCGCTTCAAGCTGCCACGGAGGCCACGATCCCTTGGGAGGATTGGTTCACTGATGCCGGGCATTTGCAGGAAGCCTTGGAGGACGCCGGCCTCATCGGCGTTGAAGTGCACTCCACTCAATACACAACACGTATGACGATTGCCGACTTCCTGGCCCTCCGGGACAATTCGATTCAGGCGAGGTTCATGCGCCAGACACTCGAGGACCGGCGGTGGCAGGAATTCCGTCAAACGGCGTCGGCAGAATTTCATCGGAGATTCACGAATCCGATCGAACACGTCAGAGACGCGCACATAGCGATTGGAACCCGCCGTCACTCAAACACCCTGCCCGCGGGTGCGCGAATTGAAGAATAATGAGAAGAAGCATGGCCGCAAGCTAAGAATCAAAAGGAGCAACCACATGACCTTCTTGAATGATGTGAAATACGCAATCCGCTCGCTCGGGCGTGCCAAAGGGCTTACGGTCATCGTGGTGCTCACGCTGGCGCTCGGCATTGGCGCTAACGCCGCTATCTTCAGCCTGGTGCGCGGCGTGCTGCTGCGGCCGCTGGTCAACCGCGACGAGAACCGGCTGATCTACATCCGCCAGAGCGCGCGCGGCATTGGCGCCGAAAACGCCGCGTTCTCGGTGCCGGAGATCCAGGATCTGCGCGGACACATCAAGACGGTGAGCGCGTTTGGCGACTTCTCCACCATCGGCTTCACCATGGTGGGCCTCGGCGAGCCCCGCTCGGTCCGCGCGGGCGTTGTCGGCGGATCGTATTTCGAAGTGATGGGGCTGCACCCGGTGCTCGGGCGGCTGCTCGACATGCGAGACGATGGCCCGAGCGCTGCCGGCGCGGCGGTGCTGACGTATCGGTTCTGGACGACGAGTCTCAAGAGCGATCCGTCCGTTCTCGGCAAAACCATCCGGCTCGGCACGCGCTCGGCCACCATCGTGGGCGTGCTGGAACCGTCGGTACCCTATCCGGCGGAGACCGAGATCATCGCCAATGTCGTGACCAGTCCGCATCACCTGTCGGCCACGATGGTGACCGGACGCGTCCATCGGATGACGGAACTGTTCGGCCGCCTCGCGCCCGGCGCGGATCTCGAGGCGGCACGCGCTGAGTTACGCGTCGCCCACGCCGCGATCGTGAAAGAACATCCCGAAGCGTATTCGGCGCGGGCGGACTTCCGGATCAACGCCGTGCGCCTGCGTGATCAGATCACGTCGCGCGCCAGAACCGTGCTGCTGGTGCTGCTGGCGGCGTCGGCGCTGGTCTTCGTCATCGCGTGCTCCAACGTCGCGAACCTGATTCTGGCGCGCACGGTTCGGCGCGAAGGCGAGCTGGGAATCCGCGCGGCCCTGGGCGCGAGCACCGCGACGTTACGGCGGACGCTGCTGGCCGAAAGCCTCCTGCTGTGCGGCGCGGGCGCGGCACTGGGCGTGCTGAGCGCCCAGCCGATGGTGGCCATCCTGGCCCGTTACGCTTCGCGGTTCTCGGTTCGCGCGCTCGATCTGACGGTCGACTCGAGCATG
>JBGPHB010000445.1:0-4955 GCA_041484155.1 Bryobacteraceae bacterium | reverse complement strand
GTCGCGGATCAGTCGGCGCAACTCCTCTTCCGTGGCCCGGTGATGAGCCCCCGCGGCGCTCACGACGTTTTCCTCGATCATGATGCTGCCCACGTCGTTGCCGCCGAACCGCAGGCCCAACTGGCAGGTCTTCAGACCGGGCGTCACCCACGACGACTGGATATTCAAGATGTTCTCGAGGTATATCCGCGAAAGTGCAAGTACCTTAAGGTATTCCACCGCTGTTGCTTCCTCTTTCACGAACCGCCCGAGCGAGGTGTTCTCCCGCTGGAAGCTCCAGGGGATGAAGGCCGTGAAGCCTCCGGTTTCCTCCTGGATCTGGCGCACGATGTCGAAGTGATTCATGCGCTGCTCGATGGTTTCGCCGGTGCCGAACATCATGGTCGCGGTAGAGCGCATGCCCAGGGCATGACACGCCCGATGCACGTCGATCCAATCCTGCACCGAGGATTTCAGGCGGCTGATGCGGTGGCGCACTTCGTCGTCCAGAATCTCAGCGCCGCCGCCGGGCAGGGAATCGAGGCCGGCGTCCCTCAGTCTGGCCAGGGTGTCTCGGATACTCAGCCCACTCACCTTGGCGATGTTCACAATCTCGGGCGATGAAAAGCAATGGCACCAGATGTTAAAGCGTTGCTTGATGGAACGCAACAGGTCCTCGTACCACTCGATCTTGAGGTCGGGATGCAGCCCGCCCTGCATCAGAATGCCGGTACCGCCCAGGTCGAGCGTCTCCTGGATCTTTGCGAAGATCACTTCCTTGGAGTGGACGTAGCCCTCGGCGTGGCCCATGGGCCGATAGAAGGCGCAAAAACTACAGAATTCGGTGCAGAAGTTGGTGTAATTGATGTTGCGATCGATAATGTAGCTGACCACCCCTTCCGGATGCAGCCTGCGGCGCACCTGGTCGGCGGCCATCCCGATCCCGACCAGATCGTCGCTACGAAACAGGTCAATCGCTTCAGCTCGTGTCATCATGCGGATACTCCTACACTGTCGAACCGGGCGGCGCGCTGGAGGAACAGGTCGAGCCCGGCGTAATCGCGCTCACCCAGCTCGAAGACGATGCGGCTGGTCAGGTATTCCCGTGCAAGCTCTTCGGTAACGCCGTGTGGGGCTGCCTCGGTTCTCACCATTTCGTCAAGGTGCTCGCGGCCGTAGCGGAGGGATGCGAGAAACGCGCGGGCGTAGCGGTCCTGAATAATCTCCCTGCGCCCGGCCCACACCGCGAACACCATCGGTAAGCCGGTCATCGCGTTCCATTCGCCGCCCAGGTCGAGCGTCTCAAACGGCAACGTGAGCGGATCGACGTGCAGCGCGGCGTCACCGATCAGCAACGCGGCGTCGGCTTCGCCCAGCATCGGCGCCAAAGCGGCGGGCCGCGAAATCAGCCGCGGCTCGACGCCGAACTTCTCCTCGAGAATCACGCGGGCCAGCATCACAGAGGTGCGGGACCCTGCGTCTGTTGCGAGCGTTCGGATCTTTGCGAAGGGAACTTTCGAGACCACCAGGATGCTGCGGACCGGCCCATGACAGGCGATGCCGGCGCCTCGGAAATACTCGAGCTTCTGACGCGCTACTTCAATCACCGGCGCTATCCCGATGTCGGCTTCACCCGTGGCGAGTTGGTCGGCGCACACCGACGGCAGGGCGAAGCGCAGGTCGAAGACATCGCGCCCATCGCCGGGGTCCGAACCGTGGAGCATGCCCCACACCAGGGGCACCGTATTCAGATAGCTGACCGCGCACACGCGCGGCCTGCCGAGGGAGTCTTGAGGGATAGGCAAACCGTCAGTTTATCATTTACGAGATGGCAGGCCAGGGCCTGCGTTACCGGCCGAGATGGCAGGCCAGGACCTGCGTTACCGGCCGACGGGTCTGGCCTTCAATGCTACGCAGGCCCGCGGCCTGCAACGTAACGCAGGCCCGCGGCCTGCAACGTAACGCAGGCCCTGGCCTGCAATATAGTAACGCAGGCCCTGGCCTGCCACGGGGCCCTACAGTACTACCGGTTCATAGGCGTAACGGGTCGGCTGTGGTATCTTCAACGGTAGAACGGTTTTCCCGCGGCCGTTCCTCGGAGCCAATCCTTTATGAATAAAATCTTCTGCTATTTCCTCGTCGCGAGTGTGCCGGCGTTGGCCCAAACTCCGCAAATCAATCAATTTCCTTCCCGGGAGTTCGGGCAGCCGCAACTGGTGCAATTGCTTACATCCGCGGCGCCCAACCTGGCGGAGGGCCGGGAGCTCTATGGCCCCAACTCGATTGCTTTAGACAACAGCGCGTCGCCGCCCATCCTGTACGTAGCGGACACATTCAACAACCGCGTGTTGGCGTTTCAGAATCCGGATAGCTTTACCCGGTGCGGGACCAACAACGCCGTGTGCGGGTTTGCGAGCAGCAAGGTGATCGGGCAGCAGAATCTCACCTCGACGACGCCTCAGGGCCCAGCCACGTCAGGGCTGAGCGCGGGACTGTATCTTCCAACGTCAGTCGCCGTGGACAGCAGCGGCAATCTCTATGTCACCGATTCCGGCAATAATCGTATTCTTCGTTTCCCGGCGCCGTTTAAGCAAACCACATCGCTACTCACGGCGGATTTGGTTATCGGGCAGCAAAGCGTGACTTCCGGAACCGATGGCAACCAGGGGAGGCAGACTCCCAGTGCGAAGACCCTCAGCCTATTTGGGGGGGGCACCGTCCTTCGCACGGGACTGGCGATCGAACCGTCGACAGGTAACCTATGGGTGTCCGATCCGGGAAACAATCGCGTGCTGGAGTTCCCGGCATCGCAGCTACAACCGAATACTCAGCAGCCGGCCGCGAACATCGTCCTCGGTCAGACCGATTTCACATTGAGAGAGGTTCTGCCGACGCCACCGGAAGTTAGCAGTAATCAGCTTTACAAGAACAGTCTGGCTCAACCCTCGGGACTCGCCTTCGATCAAAGCGGCGGACTCTATGTCGCCGATGCCTTTGGGCGGGTCTTGTACTATGTCGGGCCGTTTGTAAACGATCTGGCCGCCAGACGCATCTTGGGAGTAAATCCGACGCCGGCTCAGGGCCAGCAGCCCGCGACCTATCCGAATCAATTTACACTCGGCATGACGGATGTGAATGGCAATTGTTGCTTCCCTCCTGGCGGTGTGTTTACGAACGGCACGAACCTGTTTGTCGCCGACTCCCCGGCCCATCGAATCGTGGTATACGATGTTCCTGCGAATTGGCCGGCGGAAACGACCAACCAGCCTTCACCTCCCATCTTGGGTGTGATTGGCCAGACCGACAAAACCAGCGGGAAAGCCAACAAGGGACAGGGACAAGCCGACGCGACTTCACTCGCCAATCCAGTGGCCGGGGTATTTCTCGGCACCCAACTGTGGGTGGCCGATTACGGCAACAGCCGGATCCTCGGGTTTCCGCAGCAAGGACCGCTTACCTACAATACTGCGTCGCGTGTGATCGGCCAGTTGGATTTTACCTACAGCGCGCCGAATTTGATCGAGGGACGGGAGGTCTTCTTCGCCGGAGGCGGAGTCGCGTCGGCCGGCCTGGTGATCGACACGAGCTCTTCTCCGCCACACCTGTACATCGCCGACAGTCTGAACAATCGCGTGCTGGGTTTCAAGGATGCCCGAAAAGTAGGGCAAGGATCCGTTGCCGATCTCGTGATCGGTCAACCCGACGTGTTCCGTGCCGTGATCAACTACCCCACGGGAGACGCGACCCAGCCCAGCAGCTCCAACCTTTTCAATCCCACCGGCCTGGCCGTGGATGCGAACGGCAACCTGTACGTGGCGGACTCAGGGAACGGCCGGCTGCTTCGCTTCCCGACGCCGTTCACCCAGTCTGGTGCGCAGATTGCGAATTTGGTTCTGGGACAGACCAGCTTTACTGCAAAGATTCGCAACCCCAGCCCGCAGAACATGGGCACGCCCTTTGGCGTCGCTCTGGTCATAGAGAGCGGCGTCACGGTTGCCCTTGCGGTCTCCGATGTCGCTTTCAACCGGGTGCTGATCTTCAAGCGCACGGGTGGGGATTTCACCAACGGTCAGTTCGCCTCCATAGTGCTTGGCCAGCGGGACTTTAGTTCGACCGCGCCGGCGCAGGGCAGCAGCACCTCCGGGCCCCCTCTCAGTGGATTGAATGGCCCCCGACATATCGCCGTCGACAGTTCCGAGCGGCTGTACGTGGCCGATACCGACAATGGCCGCGTGCTGATTTATACAAGTATTCAGAACCGGGCTAACGGTGACCCAGCGTCGTTCCCGCTCACCAACCTGAGTTCTCCCCAGGGCATATTTGTGAGCGGAGTGAACAGCGGGAACACCGGCGAGATCTGGGTGACCAGCACAGGCGGCGGTCAAGTGATTCGTTACCCCGAGTATACGGCGCTGATTTCCGGCAATGGAGCCCAGCCGACCAGCATCAACTTACAATCGCAGACGCTGGCGGTGACGCTCGATTCGGCCGGTAATCCGATTGTGGCCGAATCGGCGAACCGCGTGTCGTTCTTCTTCCCCCAACTGACCTTCCAGAATCCGGCGAGTTTTAGCCAACAACCGCTGGCGCCGGGCATGCTGGCGGTCCTGTATCGAATGGGTAAGGATTTTAACTTTACGCCGGTCGCGGTGCCGCCTCTTCCATGGGGTCCGGTGCTGGGCGACTTGCAGGTAACGGTGAACGGCTTTCCAGCCATCGTCGCCAGAATCGACACGATCGACCTTCTCATTCAGGTGCCGTCGAACGCGCCGATTTCGGGTACCGCGGACTTCGTGATCAGTCGATTCTCAACGGGCGAGATTCTTGCGGCGGCGTCGCTGTCCATGGCCAAGCAGTCGCCGGCATTCTTCACGTCAAACGCAATGGGCACCGGAAACGTAGCGGCTTTCTTGAAGGACGGATCAGTCATGTCCCAGAGCAATCCCGTGGCTCACGGAGACTTCATTTCGTTTTGC
>JBGPHB010000444.1:0-4967 GCA_041484155.1 Bryobacteraceae bacterium | reverse complement strand
TTCATGGCTTCGAGCGTGCGAATCTTCTCTTCGATGTCCGCAATCTTTATCTTGGCCAGACGTTTCACATCGGAGCATTCCTTTTTCGGGTCGATCTGAATTGACAGCAGGTCGCGAATATCCGCGAGGGAAAATCCAAGCTCTTGCGCACGTTTGATGAACCGTACCCGGTGGACGGTTTGCTCCGGGAACATCCGGTAGCCAGAGGGCAGGCGCGGCGGTTCCGGCAGAAGCTTTTCGCGTTCGTAGTAGCGGATGGTTTGAAGGTTCACTCCGCCTCGTTCCGCGACTTCACCAATCTTGAGGGCCATCGCCTGTGATCCTTTCATCTGGCTCTATCCTAAACCCTATACTTAGGTATAGAGTCAAGGCGAATCAGCAAAATATTTTGAAGTGCTCGACAGTCTGGGCTGTCGGCTCAGTCTTCGACCAAGCTTGACTTCTTATTGGTATGGGTTTTATCGCACTTTGGCAACCAAAAAAGAGCCAAGGAATTGAGCGCGAAAGCCACTTCCGAAGGCGCGACCGGAGCTCGTAATGCACACTCGTGGACGGAGCATCTGGGTCAATAGTCTTTCGGCGGTGGAGTAAGACCTCCTGCCTTGTCGGCCAGCGTCTTAGGAATCACCAAAAGGTTGTGTCGCTAGCCATTTCGGACGGGTGCCCTAACTGTAGAAGTGCCTCCGCGAGGCGTCACGACGTCGGGCGGATACACCTCTGGGGGCACGAGCGATGGGCGTCAATGGCTTCCAACGACGTTTCTCGGCGCAGCGGCGGTTGCATCCAATAGCGTTGTTGGTCCCTCGTTGTCAAAACTGGACGAAGAGCACTAAATTGCGATTGCGATACCACCTAAAATGCCAGCTTCAGCGCAAATTGAAATTGGCGGGCGTCCTGAGCGCTCGAGATGCGACCGAAGTTCGCGGTGAACGCCGTCCGGTTCGGAATATTAAAATTGGCGTGATTGAAGACATTGTACGCCTCGACGCGAAACTGCAGTTTGGTTGCCTCAGTCAGTCGTATGTCTTTTTGAAGCGAGAGATCGAACTCCTGCAACTCTGGCCCGATCACCGCATTCCGAGGCGCGTTCCCAAATGTATAGAGCGCTGGTAATGAGAAAACAGCCGTATCGAACCATGCCTGTGGATTCTTGGGGCCGCCGTTCGGATCGCCCGAAATGTTGGGCCGTTGAGCCGGGCCAGCGCCGATATTGGCCTGATCGCTGGATATGTTCACGGTAAACGGCGCGCCAGACTGAGCCGTGAAATTCCCTCCGGCCTGCCATTGTCCAAGTACCGCGTGCGCCCAACCGCTCGAATCTTTAGCCAGAGGGAACTGGTAGATGAAGCTCACCACAACACGGTGGCGGTGATCGAAGCTGGAACTCGCTTTCTCTGCGCCGAGAGCATAGACATTCTGCGGAAGATTTGTCTCATTCAACGTGGCGCCCGGATCGGAAGCATCGTCGATGGAATGAGACCATGTCCAGTTTGCATCAAACATCAGCCCCTTGGCGAAGCGACGCTTGGCGGCCAATGTAAACGCATGGTACGTCGCCCACCCGTTCCACCGAATCTCACTGATTTGACTTAATTGCGGAATCGGCCGGCGTGCCGCGATCGCGCCAGGGCCGGGGAGCGGAATGTTCAAAACCGTCGCACTGTCGGCATGCACGGTCCGCGAACCGATGTAGGCTAAGGAGAGCACGGTGCCGGATCTCAGCTCGCGCTCCAGGTTGAAGTTCCATACTTCGTTGTACTCAATCTTGAAATTGTGATCCAGGTTGTTGCCGCCAACCGTTCCGACGGTATTCGCGGTCAGCGCGTTTTCGGTGGTGAAGGAGGGCGAGAGAGTCGCGGTCGAGCTGACTGTCTTGGTCACAAAGAACGGCAAGTTCTGAGCGAGGTTGGTGACGATGCTGTAGGCTGCCTGATTGGGGTAGATACCGAAGCCGGTGCGAACCACGGTCTTCAGTCCGGGGATACTCCACGCAAGCCCGGCGCGGGGCGCCAAGCGGAGCGACCTCGGTACGAGGAGGCTGTTGTTCCAGCCCGCCGCCGAAGACGTGACGTACGGAATCGGGAGGAATGGAAGTAGAGCGTTCGCCGCCGGAGAAATTGTCCCGGAGCTATCGCTGGCGACAACGAACCGACCCCCCGCGACGGAAGCGTCGATCGCCGCGAGCTGGTTGTTCGCGTCGGTCATGTTCTGGTTGTACTCGTAGCGAATTCCAACATCGATCTTCAAGTTTGAAGTGATTTGCCAGTTGTCCTGAATGTAGAAGTGCCCCCAATTTGTGCTCGCGTCCAAGGCAGCCCGACCCAGGCCAACCTGCGCAGTGGTCGGATACCCCAACAAGAAGTCGGCGAACGCATTCCCATCCGCCAACCCCGGCGCCGACGAAGTCCACCGGGGAGTGAACGAGAAGATTCCGCGAGCTCCGTTGGGGTTCACGGGCCGGAGTTTGTAATGCATCGCGTACCCACCGAACTTGATCGTATGCCTGCTCTTATGCCAAATCGCGTTGTCGTAGAATTCAAGGTCGCGGTTCTTGCGAAACGTGAATAGTGCCGGGTCCCCCATGGTCGTAAACTGGCCGCCGAAGGAGACCTGGGGATATCCAATATCCAGCGGATTCGTGGTCACGCCCGGCAGCCCCGTCTGGGCGGCAAAATTGGTCCCAGCATTGGGACTCGTTTGCCCGCCAGCAACAGTGAGGAACCCAAACCGAGATTCGTTCAGGATATTCGCGTTGAACGTATGGGTCCAACCCGCCACTCCGTTGATTGCGTGCGTGCTCAGGTTGCGGCCGAAACCGGACAGCAAGCTCTCCTGCAAAACGCCAGAGCCGAACGGATCGGCTTCCCGCGCATCAAACAGAGACGCACGGAGATAGGTGCTGTCATTGCTTGAGAACTGATGGTCGAAGCGTGCGCTGTATTGGTTCCCGTTGGTGCGCTGGTTCCCGATGGAGCGGAGGTTCTGCGCGATTCCGGGAAGGTTCGGGAATGGCACCTGAGCGAGTAGGGCGACAGCCACCGAGTCCAATGGCCTTAGGATCTGATTATTCGGGAATGGCTGGCGCAGCCCGCCGACTGTAGCCGTGGGATCGTAGATCGTAGGCAAGCCGGAAAAGTCACCTCTCCGCATCGCGGCTGTGGGAACCGAAAAGGTTTGAGTCAGCGACTTGCGGACTCGCTGGCCCTCGTAACTCAGGAAGAAGAATGTCTTGTTTTTGTGGACCGGACCACCAAGGGTTCCACCGAACTGATTCTGGCGGAAAGGAGGAATCGGAGCTGCCGCGGAGTCGAAGAAATTCTTAGCATCGAAAACATTATTTCGGACGAACTCGAACAGACTTCCGTGAAGATCGTTCGATCCTGATCGGCTGACAACGTTGATCACGGCCCCGGACTTGCCTCCGAATTCGGGAGCATAGGACGTCTTCTCGATGTTGACCTCCTCGATGGCGTCGATGGATGGGGCGATCACCATGTTGTTGAAGTGCTCATCCGTTATGGCCACGCCATCCATCAGGTACAGATTGTGTCCGCTGCGCTGCCCCAGGACGTTGACTAGGTTGCCGGCCTGCTGCATCGCGTCTCCGCGAGTGCCGCCAGGAGGCCGGACAACGCCTGGGCTGAGCATCGCTAGATCGAGAAACTGGCGACTCTTCACGGGTAAATCGATCACTTGCTGGCGCCCGATGACTTCCCTGATCTCGGCGGACTCCAGTTGCGCACTGCTAGCTTCGACCGTCACAACTTCTGTCCTAGCGCCTATCTCCAAGGTGAAGTCGCGCCGCAGCCGGTCGCCGGCATGAACTTCGATCCGCGGCAAAGCGGATTGTTTGAAATCAAGAACGCTGACCGTCAGTGAATATACGCCGACAGGCAGTTGAGCGAACAGATATTCGCCGGAGCTGTTGGAGACCGCAGTGAACTTCTGGCGTGTTTCTGCGTGCTGGGCGACGATCGTCGCATCAGGGAGCACGCCGTTAGAGAGGTCCTGCACGTTGCCGGAGATCTCGCCCGTATTCATCTGCCCAAAAGCGACAAATCCGCTCAGGACAAGCGCGAGGCTATGAACGGACCGCATTCAGTGATCTCACTGAATGCAAGTCTATCGCACGGGAGCGCATGAGAACCATCGAGATCGCGGACGCCACGCGGCGTTCAGTGAACCGCTGCGTGAAGTGCTTTTCGGAGAATCCAGTTGGCACTCCGTATCTCGGAAGTCACTCGGCCCGTGTTTTGGCCTCTACTCTGTTCTTTCTCGATCCGATCATCGCTGTGGCTTTTATCGCCGACGAGAGGAGGGATACGGAGACTCGCTCGACTAACCTCGGCACCCCGCGATTTCAATTCGTCAACACGGGGTGGACGACTCAGTGGTCAACTACAAGTGGCTCCGGAAACGGAATGACCGTTGCCCGATGCCTGCCACAAAGCAGATCGTGAGGCGTCACGACGTCGGGCGGATACTCCTCTGCGAGCACGAGCCAGATGCCGTCTGGATGCTCGCGAATGATTGTTTCTTTGAGTTCATCGGTCATTGGCTCCATTGATTGGCCCCCTTTCAATCAAATGCCTCGATGTAGTCTGCCTTCTCGCCCGCCTGTTTCAGCACATCAGCCAGCCAGCGCTTCTTTCGCTTGCCGCGGACCACGCGACCGACAAAGCCGAGCACGGTGGCCAGATTGTCACGATTGCGCCGGATGTCCTCACGCGTGAGCTTGGCGTAGCGTTCCAGAAACTCATCCAGGTTCTCGGGCTTCGCGAAAAGGTACGTGGCGTGCCCCGGCTGCGGAATTTCCGCAACCAACACGTTGCGCCACACGAATAAGTATTCCTCTCGAAACAGGAACCACGTCCGGCTGCGTTTGCGGAGCTGATCGAAGTAGTAGGGCTCGTAGTCTGGACACCACGTGACATGGTGGGGTTGCAGGTGCGCGGACGCGTTCGCCT
>JBGPHB010000443.1:0-4968 GCA_041484155.1 Bryobacteraceae bacterium | reverse complement strand
TCGTGGGACCCCAGCTTCATCCGCGCTTGGAACAGCCATGTGTCGCCCGCGATCTTCGATATCTTGTCGATCGCGTAACGCTCCTCGCCGGACATACCCTCTTTCTTGTCAAAAGTGGAGTGCCCGACCAGAGTAGCTCCCGACATCATTTCTTGAAAACTCTTTTCGAGACTTGCGGCATCGGTGGTTCCCTTCCTGGCGCACGCAACCAGCGATACGATAACGATTGCCAAAGCTACGGTTTTCATGCTGTCTCGACCCCCAGGACCAAAGCAGCACGCCTAGGAACACCAACCCACCAGCAACTGATTCCCAGAACGAACACAACGGCGGCCAGATTGTAGAACAGCAAATCATACGAGCCCGTCTGCCGAAACGTCTCAGCCAGCAGCAAAGGCCCCACGGCCGACGCAAACACCGTCATCATCTGTGCGCAGCCCTGGATGCGTCCCAGATGCGCCCTGCCGAATACTTGCCCCCAGACCGAGAAGAACACCACCGTGACGATCCCGCCCGCGACGCCCATGGTCACCCCGTAAAGCATCACATGAGTATACGTGCGAACCATCGGAAGCGCCAATAGCGCGCCGCCGAGCACCGCCATCCCCACCCCCATCAGCCGCTGAATCGGCCAGAAGGTGGCCAGCCACCCGCCACCGAAGTTCGCCAGGAGCCCCAGCAAGGTGCTGACGACCAGAACGGTGTGGTACGTGGACGCGTCGAAACCGCGCTGCACAAGGATAGACTCGTTGAACAGAGAAATCCCTGAGTACACCAATCCAAACATGGAACTGGAGAGCGCGAACACCCAGAACGCCGGAGTTCGCATTGCGTCCCACACCGTAAGATCCGAAACTGAAGCGTGCGTTTCCCGATCGTCGCCCTGTTCTTCCGGATTGTT
This sequence comes from Bryobacteraceae bacterium, assembly GCA_041484155.1. Taxonomy (GTDB): domain Bacteria; phylum Acidobacteriota; class Terriglobia; order Bryobacterales; family Bryobacteraceae; genus Palsa-187. The sequence goes on along the minus strand of JBGPHB010000443.1, from coordinate 4,067 downwards.
GCGCACCACCAACCACGCGACCGGCATCAGCACCACCAGCAGTGACCAACCGATACCGGCCCAGGCCGCACGCCAACCAAAGCTGAGAACCGCCTGACCTACTGAGGGGAACGCGGCAATGAACCCGACGCCGACCAGCAACGAGTAAACGCCCATCGCGTAGTTCAGCCTCCGGGCAAACCACTTCCCAACCAGCGCCAGACTGACCACAGAAAGCGCGCTCTGCCCGAAGCCGCGGGTAAGAGTGATGGTGATGCACAACGCGATCACGCCCCCGCTCCAGCTCATCGCGAGCACAGAAGCGCCCAGGGCCAGCAGCACGGCCGTAAGGACAATGCGAGATCCAAACCGGTCGACAAGCCGCCCGCAAGGCAGACAGAACGCCGCGCCAATCAACGTGGCCCAGAGATTGATGGTTGCGTACGCGACGCGATCGATTCGAAGGTCGGTGAGCAGCGATTCGGTGACCAGCCCCAGCCCTTGCGTCCTGCCAGGGAGCGTACCCACCATGGCCAGGGCCGCGACGACAAGATTCGCCCATCCGTAATAGACGGACCGCTTCACGAGACCGTCTCCGGCAGATTCATCATTTTTGCCAGCGCAGGCCAGCGGGAACTGGTCTGGAAGTAGGGGCGCAGGAGAAAGAACAGCCTGGTATCCCGCTGCGCCATCGCTTTCTCCATCCAATCCGCGGCCTTGTCGATTTCCAAGCAGACCAGATGGAAAACAGCCCACCCGACGGGCGCGCCATATGCCTCGCCCGGCCGGAGCTGCGCGAGCACAGGTTCCGCACCGTTCAAGTCACCCGTACGCGCCAGCATCCCGGCGCGCAGCCCGACGACGATCGTATTCCAGGGCGCTAACGCGTACGCCCTTTCGGAGGAGGCAAGAGCCTCCGGAACCATCCCTCGCACCGCGTGCATGATGCTTAAATACCAGTGAGCGACATAGTAGTTCTCGTCGATTTCCAGGATCTGCTGTAGTTGCCTGAACGCATCCGGGTAGTTGCCGGCCGCCGCGAGGCAGCCCGCCAGATGGCCGCGGCAGAGAAGGTGCAGCGGGTCCTCTTGGAGCGCGCGCCTTAGTTCCTCTTCTCCGTCCCGCAACCGGCCATTGGGGTGGCAGTAGAGGGCGGCGTAAGTCATGCGCACATGGGTCGGAATCGGCTGACGGGCCATGGCCAGCCGAAAACGCCGCCCGGCCTCGGCCCAGTCGTAGTCGTAGACCGCGGCCACCGCGCCCAGAAGGGCGTGAGGCTCCGGCAGCGAGGGATCCATTTCCACCGCCTGCAGGGCCCCGGCGCGCACCTGGGGCATGGCTTCGTGCGCCGACATCAGACCATTCGCGGCCAGCGCAAAGAAGTGCTCGCCCAGAAAGCTGCGGGCCAAAGCGAATTGAGGATCGAGCGCGATCGCCTGCTCGTAGCATTCCCGGCTTCTCGCCAGTGACTCCGGCGTCAACTTTGCCCAGTAGTGCCGGGCCTTCAAGAAAGCCTCGTAGGCCGGAAGATTGGGTGTATACCGCCGGTGCGCCGCGGGCGTCGCGGACAGCTTCACCTGAAGCGCTCCGGCGATGGCTTGCGCAATTTCGTCTTGCACCGCGAATACATCCGCCATGTCCCGGTCGTAGCGCTGGGACCACAGATGGCTCCCATCCGCGGCCGTGATCAATTGCGTGGTGACCCGGATGCGATTGCCCGCCTTCCTGACGCTGCCCTCGAGAACATTTACCACTCCTAGAGCCTCCGCGATCCGCCGGATGTCCGTGTTTTGTCCCTTGAACGCGAAAGCCGACGTGCGAGCGATCACCTTCAGGCCCGGAATCTGCGCCAGCGCATTGATGATCTCTTCCGCGAGTCCATCGCTGAAATATTCGTTATCCTTGCCCGGGCTCATATCCGCAAACGGCAACACCGCGATCGAGTGGGGCAAGCCTTCAGCTTGCCCAGCGAGCGCAGCCCTTACCTCCGCCATAGTCTGAAACCGCTCCTCCGGAACCTTCCGAAGACACCGCATCACAATTCCCGCCAGCGCCGGCGGCGGCTTGGGATCGTCGCGCAACACGGCGCTCAGCACCTCCGCCATGGAATCTCCGCGAAACGCGCGCCTCCCCGAGAGCACTTCATACAAAACCGCGCCAAAGCTGAAAATATCGGACCTTTCGTCGAGCGCCTTCCCTTGGGCTTGCTCCGGAGCCATATAGGCCGCCGTACCCAACACGGTGCCTTCGGCAGTAAGCGTGACGTCGGAATCCTCACTGGTCATCAGCTTGGCCAAACCGAAGTCGAGCAGTTTCGCCGCGCCGCGCTCGGTGACCATAATATTCGCTGGCTTTAGATCGCGATGGAGGATGCCTCTCCCGTGCGCCTCTTCGAGCGCTCCGGCAATCTGAATCGCCAGCCGCACGGCTTCTTCCACTGGAAGCGGTCCTTTGAGCGCCGCACCCTCGACGTACTCCAGCACCAGATAGTCCGGCCCGATGTCGTGGATCTGGCAGATGTGCGGATGGTTCAGCGCCGCAATCGCGCGGGCTTCCTGCTCGAACCGCGCGCTGTGCTCGCCCTTGAGCCTCTTTATTGCAACTACGCGATCCAGGCGGGTATCTCGGGCCTTCCACACCTCGCCCATGCCGCCCGAGCCGATGGGCGAGACCAACACGTAAGGTCCGAGCGGAACGCCGGCCTGCCAGGCGGTCATGAAACCGTCTCCGGCAGATTCATCATCCTGGCCAACTTGGGCCACCGCGGGCTCTCCCGCAAGCATTGGTTTACTGGTGCAGCAGCGAAAATGAGGGCGAATGGCTCGCGTTGCTCGATCACTTTCTCGTACCAATCGGCGGCCTCGTCCGTTTCCGAGCACAGAAGGTGGTACAGAACCCGGCCCATCACCGGCGCGGGGGAATCTCCCATTTGCCGGACGATTTCCTCCGCCCGCTTCTTGTCTCCGGTGCGCACCAGTACGCCCGCGAGCATGCCTGCGGGCAAGGAGTTCCAGGGAGCAATTCGATGAGCTTTTTCGGCCGCGGCAATCGCGTCGACGAACCTCCCGGTCGCCATGTAGGTTTCGGTCAAAGTGATGTAAGGCACATAATTGTTGTCATCGAGATCCACCGCCTTCCGTGCCTCTTCTATCGCCCGATCGTACATTCCGGCATGGGTTAAGTGGCTTGCCAGAATTGCCCGCCACGAGACGTTCAGCGGATCTTGCTCGACCTCGCGCAGCATTTCGGCCACGGCCTCCTGAAACCGGCCAAAGGGTTGCAGAAACACGCTGGCATACGCCCAGCGCGCATTTGCCGCCACTGGAGTGGCGGATATGGCTACCCGGAACTGCTCCGCGGCCTCCTTCCAGTTATAGTCGTGCGAGGCCGCCACGGCGCCGAGTAGAAAGTGTGGCCCTGCCTCCGACTGATCGAGGTCCAGTGCCTTCTGCGCCTGAGCACGCACCAGAGCAGCCACCTCTCGAAGAGGTTGGATGCCGGTTGTCCCTGCCAAGAAGTAACCCAAACCAAGATCGGCGTGCGGTTGCGCGTACCCGGGATCGAGCCCCGCAGACTGCTCGAAGCATTCCTTGGCGCGCGCCCATGACTCCGGTGAGAACTTGAACAGATGATGCCGCCCCCGGAGTAAAGCCTCATACGCAGGGAGCTTCGGAGTATAGCGGCGAACGTCCGCCTTTGGAGCAAGCTTCACCTGGAGCGCCGCGGCGATGGCTTGTGAAATCTCGTCCTGAATCGCGAACACATCCGCCATTTCCCGGTCGTAGCGCTCCGACCAAAGATGGCTTCCATCGGCGGCGCTGATCAATTGAGCCGTCACCCGGATACGATTCCCCGACCGGCGCACGCTGCCTTCGAGAATGTTCGCCACCCCCAGCACCTCGGCGATGCGGCGGACGTCGGTGTGCTGTCCCTTGAACGCGAATGCCGACGTGCGGGCGATCACCTTCAAGCCCGGAATGTGCGCCAGAGCGTTGATGATCTCTTCCGCCAGCCCGTCGCTGAAATATTCGTTCTCCTTGTCACCGCTCATGTTGTCGAACGGCAACACCGCAATGGAGGGCTGCTGG
>JBGPHB010000442.1:0-4968 GCA_041484155.1 Bryobacteraceae bacterium | reverse complement strand
CGTCAGAAGGTGTAAGGAATTCGTTCAGCCCGCTCCATTACTGTCGCGGTTCGGTATCGGCACCCTGCGCAATCAGCCGCTTACCGAACCGCGACCGTAAGGGAGCGGGTTGAGAGGACAAAAGAGGACAATTCCTTACAGCTTCTCAGGGCGGGTTCTGTTCAGAAATGTAGAAACTCCAGCGGGGAACTCCGTTCCCCATGGATACGACAGGAAGCTGGGTGGCCCAAATGGAAGTCCGTCAGATATCATATGATTCTGCGTCGTCATCCGGCGTGGGAGGAAGAATCAGCATGAAACCGCACACCTTTTCACAACTTGCCTGCCTGACGTTGGGCGCGATTGCGTCCCTCTGTGCGCAGGACCTCACGATCACCAATGCCCGTATCATCGGCGCCAGCGGGACGGTAATCGAGCGCGGATCGATCGTGGTGCGTGGGGGAAAAATCGTTTCCGTGGCACCCGGCAGGCCAGCGGCCGCGAGTGGCCAGGTCATCGACGCCAAGGGCATGACCGCCATGCCCGGGTTCATCGATGGACACCGGCACATCAACACCGGACCAAACGAGAAGGCGGAGATGCAGGCGCTTCTCGAAGCCGGTTACACGACGGTCCTCTCCGGAGGCGGGCCGGCGGACGGAAACATCATGCTCCGGGATCACATCGAGAAGGGCGTCATCAATGGACCGCGCATCATCCCTTCGGGCGCGTTGAGGCTGAACAACAACACTCCGGAAATGGCTCGTGCCGAAGTGCGGAAGATGGCCGAGATGGGAATCAAGTTTACGGGCGAAATCGCGCTTACTCCCATCCCGGGGCCGACCGAAAAAGAAGTGGAAATTCTCAGGGCCGTCGTGGACGAGGCGAAGAAGGTTGGCGTTACCGTTCAGGTCCATGCCGTGAGTTCCACGGCGATGGTCGCCGCGGTGGACGCCGGTGTGCCGCTGCTGGTGCACCTCCCCAACAAAGATTGGGTGAGCAAAGAGGACGCGAAGAAAGTGGCTGCCGCGGGCACGAAGGTGTTGGGGACGGTTAGCTTCGGCTCACCTGTATTCGGAGTATTTGCGAATGACAACAACGCGCGGTTCCGGGACGGGAAGCCGTGGCCCGATGGGATCGTCAACGGAGTGCGGCTTGGCGAGGAAGCGGGATACATGCCCGTGAATGCGCGTACCGTGTGGGATGCAGGCGCCATCCTCGGCTACTGTACCGACACAACCTATGACCCGAAGGCCGGGCTGGACCATGAGCTGAAGATGCTCAATGTGATGTTCTCGATGCAGGACCTCATCAAGATGATGGGACCGAATACGGCGTCCTACATCCAGATGAGCGACCGGCTCGGAACACTGGAGGCGGGCAAGCTCGCCGATCTGATTCTGCTGGACGGCAATCCGCTGGAAGGCTACTGGAATTGGCTGAAGACCAAAGTGGTGGTTAAGGGCGGCGTGATTGTGGTCGATAAACGCTAGGTCTCTGACCGTTGTGAAAACGTTCTGCGTGGGTGGTATCCTTCGGCGGGTTGCGAAACTGCCTGGAGTTTCTACATTTCTGGAATAGAACCCCGCCCTGACGGGCGGGGCTTGCCGGGGTGTTGCGGATGCACGACAAAGCTCCGCCCGTTAGGGCGGGGTTGCGGCGGTTAGCAACCGCCGCACGCGATGAAACATTTTCATGTGGTCAGAGACCTAGCCCTTACGATGTTTGAAGATCGTTTGTCAGCCTGTCTGTCCTATGCGTAGTTCTGCAGTGGCTGCGCGGCGCCGGCGTCCACTTAACAAGTAGATGGCGGCGCGCAGTTCGAGCAGAGGGTCCTCGGAGGGATCGATCCCTTCCACGCGCGGGATGGGATCGAAGATGATGTGTTTCTGTTCCTGAGGGTTGTTCGCCACTGGCTCAGTCAAAGTAATCGCGCCGAGATCCAACAGAGTCCGCTCCTCCGGCCAGTGGATGGTGGCGTCGTCCACGGTATCTCCCTCGTTTGCCAGTTGAGCCAGAATGCGGAATGCGATCGGCCCCCTGGCAATTCTTTCCCCGAGTTCATCGAACAGGAAGTTTTCACTCTTAGCGGCGGCAACCGCATCGGCCAGATGATCGATGCCGGCTTCCGGGACGATCCGGTAGCGTCCATGGCGGCTGACGCCATCCTTGTTCGTGAAGCGCATGGCGGTGACGCCGAAGTACGATTCCCGGGCAAAGCTGGAGGGCGCGGGCTTGGGCGTCTGCACGAATGCGAGCGCCTTGGGATGAGCGCCGAGGAATGCTTGAATTTTCGACGGATCGTTTGAAGCGACTGCGCGCAGGAACTCCAGAAACTCCTGGCCCGTCCTAGTGGGAAAGCCGTCCGTCGAATGACTGATGATATCGGTGTGAACGCGGTCGGCGAGATGGAAACGAATCGCAAGTCCGCGCGGATTCGCATTGGGGGCGTTATCGGGTACCAGTGGAACGCCGGTGGAGTTTGAGAAGCGTACCGTTACCCGTGTCGCCTCCCGCTGCAGGTGAGGCGCCCGTGTGAGGGAAGCTGCGCCCGGCGAAGGTGTAAACCTGCCCGTCAGCATGGCGCCTTTGGCGTGGGCTGGCCGAAAGCCAGGATGTAGTCCGAAGATGGTGTCGAACTGCTGAAGCAGTTCCTGGCTCAGCGCGATAACTCTCTCGTCCGTGGGAAGTGGCAAGGTTCGAGCTCCTCAAGAACCAGTCTACGATCTTTCCACTGTGCCTATTTCCACGCAGCGTACGCCGGCTTGCTGACCAGTGGCGGATGCCAAATTTCACGCAGCTTTACTTCGGCTTCTCTTCGTTCTTGAGAAACTGATCGAAGTTGACGTTGTCTTCGCAGATCAGTTCGGAAACATTCCAGGTGGGCCTCAATTGATACGTCAGCGTCCCGCCCCAGGGCTTGGTGTAAGCTTTGGGATCTTCGATCGAGACCTCGATCTGGAGCGTGTCGGCGGCGGTGCGGCGCATGCGCTCGACAACATGCATATCCTGGCTGTGCGGATGTCCTGCCCGATCCACCCAGGTTTTGTCGTTGAAACCGATGGTATCGGCGACCAGCGTGTCGCCCTCCCAATGGCCGATCGAATCTCCCATCCACGTCGGACCGAGGTCCGTGTTGTGTGGCCGGCCGTCGGTGAAAATTTGACGGACGAAGTGGTTGAACTCGAAAATCATGAGCACGCGGCCAGGCGTCTGGACAATTTCCATCGGGAAGGGATGCAGGTAGATACGCGGAACTCCGGGCGGGAAACAGCCGGTGGCGTTCAGCGTGGTCGGATTCACCGGGTCGTTGGAGTCCTTAAACGAGCGAGGACCAAAGGAAGGCTTGGTGGCGTTGAACCGCTCCTGTGCCCAAGGCGTCATCGACGGTTCGGTACCGCTAAAGGAATAGCTCAGGTATCGAGTGGCCGGGGAGTTCCTCGCGTTCCAAACGCCGGACAGATCCGGCTGCTGAGCGAACAAGATAGCCGGTGCGGCAAACGCAACCATCCGCGAAGCGATCATACTCTAGTTTCCCTGGCCGAGCTTCATTTCCTCGCCGTTGATGGAGAGCTTGGTGATCCACAGCGAATTCGCGCCACCGACGGACCGCCACCCGGTAACGTCCACCCGGTCTCCGGCCTTGAGCGACGTGGCCTTCCAACCGGCCCGGACTAAGTGGTTCGGACTGGTCAGTTCGCCCTGCCACTGTTGCTTGTCGCCTTTGTCGCCCTTCACTTCGAAAAAAACCAGCGAATGGGGGTTCACAAATTGAAAGTCGGTTACCGTTCCGGATACGACCACCGGCTCTTTGGTGTTGTAGTTGGCCTGGCCGTGATGTGCAAGCACCAAGCCGGCGGTCAGGGCCGCGAATGCCAATAATTTCCTCATCTCAGGCCTCCCGCGAAGGACTATAGCACTCGCGTCTCCAAGCTGTCAAACTACTATCCATGCTTTTCAAAATGACGAGCTTGTGCCTGCTGGGCAGTGCGTTGGTGGACGGCCAGGCTCGGAAACCACAAATGGCGGAAGACGTTTTCAAGAACGTCAAGGTGCTGCGGGGGATTCCCGTGAATCAGTTCATGGCGACAATGGGGTTCTTTTCCGCGTCGCTGGGCGAAAATTGCAACTACTGCCATGTCGCGGAGAGCGCTGGAAGCTGGGCGAAGTACGCCGACGACAATGAGCATAAGCAGACTGCGCGCAGGATGATCGCGATGGCGACCGCCATCAATCGCACGTACTTCGGTGGACGGCGCGAGGTGACTTGCTACTCCTGCCATCGCGGGGGCGAACGGCCCCGGGTCACGCCGAGTCTGGCGGAGCTGTACGGCCCACCCGTTCTTCCGGAAGAGCCGGATCAGATTCTGGAGACGGCTTCCAAGGCGCCTTCCGCCGATCAGGTTCTGGACAAGTATCTTCAGGCGCTCGGTCGGGCAGCCAGCCTCACTAGTTTCGTCGCCAAAGGGACTTCCCAGGGATACGCCGACGAGAAGCACCCGGTGGAAATCTTTGCCCAGGCTCCCAACCAGCGCGCCACGATTGTCCACAATGGCGTCGCCGGAGACACCTCCACAATCTACGATGGCCGCACAGGCTGGATCGCGGCGCCCACCACCGAAAGACCGGTACCGTTCCTGGAACTGACGGGCGGGGATTTGGACGGCGCCAGACTCGACGCGAATCTGTCGTTTCCGGCGCGGATCAAGCAAGCCCTCAGCCAGTGGCGCGTCGGCTCTACGGCCACCATTGACGATCGCGAGGTCCAGGCCGTCCAGGGAACCAGTGATGGGCGGTATCCCGTGAACTTGTACTTCGACAGCAAGTCCGGCCTGCTGGTGCGGCTGGTGCGCTATACCGACTCACCGGTCGGCCTCAATCCCACGCAGATCGACTACGCCGATTATCGCGAAGTCTCCGGCGTCAAAATGCCTTTCCGCTGGACTGTGACCTGGCTGGACGGGCGGTCGACCATCGAGCTGAGCGAGG
>JBGPHB010000441.1:0-4990 GCA_041484155.1 Bryobacteraceae bacterium | reverse complement strand
GTGCTCGGTGTCGGCACGACCGGCTACGCCAAGGACATCCTGCATGATGTGCTGCACGCCGATGTGGCGCTCGTCGAGACCGTTGCGCATACTCAGTCGGCGCTGCGTTTTTATCGCGACCCTCACTGCATCGTGGATGTGGGCGGGCAGGACATGATTGAGTATGCCCTGCTTGCGGCAGCGATGGCTGTGGTCGTGTTTGGTTTCCTGCCGCAGACGCTGATGCCAACCGTGAGCACGATCTTCTCAAAAGTAGTCTCCTCGTTCAACGCGAGCTAACGCTCGCATCCCCGACAATTCCAGATTTCGCTCCCCGCGGCCAGCAAGCTACCGACTCCTTGCTACCATATTTCTTTCTCATGCTTAGGTTCGAAACAGCAGGCGAGTCGCACGGAGAGTGCCTGGTGGCGACGCTGGTGGGGCTGCCGGCCGGCGTCCCCGTGTTAGCCGAGGCGATTGACCGTGAGTTGTGGAGACGGCAACAAGGGTACGGGCGCGGCGGGAGGATGAAGATCGAGACCGACCGCGCGCGTATCGTGAGTGGCGTCCGGCATTCGAAGACCATCGGTTCGCCCATCGCGATCCTGCTCGAAAACAAGGATTGGAAGAACTGGACCGAGGCGCTGCCGGTGGAGGATATCGACGGCGCCGAGGACAAGAAAAAGCCCCTGACGCGTCCGAGGCCGGGGCATGCCGACCTGGCCGGAGCGCTCAAATACAACTTCCACGACGCCCGATACATTCTGGAGCGGGCCAGCGCCCGGGAGACGACGGCACGCGTAGCCGTAGGCGCGCTGTCCAAGGCATTTCTCGGGGAGTTCGGGATCGGCGTGCTGAGTCACGTGGTGGGCGTGGGCGCGGCGCGCCTCGAAAAGGCCGTGGCGTGGGAGGAATTGGTGGCGCTGAGCGAGCGGGACGAGGTCTTGCTGAACTGCGCGGATTCCGACACCGAGCAACGCATGAAAGCCGTGGTGGATCAAGCCTACAAGACGGGCGATACGGCCGGTGGCGTGTTCGAAGTGGTGGCGCACGGAGTGCCGCCGGGGCTGGGCTCCCACATTACCTGGGACACGCGGCTGGACGGGCGGCTGGCGCAAGCCATCGTGTCGATGCAGGCCGTCAAGGGAGTGGAAGTCGGCTGCGCGGCGGAGGGTTCGGCGTCGTTCGGATCCAAGGTGCAGGACACGATTCATTACGATCGCAAGGAGCGGCGGTTTACGCGCGGCGCCAATCGCGCGGGAGGGCTCGAAGGCGGTATGACTAACGGCCAGAATGTGGTGGTACGGGGCATGCTGAAGCCCATTTCGACCTTGCGGCGGCCTTTGGAAAGTGTGGACCTGGTGACCCGCGAAGCCGCGCTGGCCGCCTACGAGCGCAGCGACGTCTGCGTGGTGCCGGCGGCGGGCGTGATCGCCGAGGCGATGGTGGCGCTGGTGCTGGCGGGCGCCATGCTTGAAAAGTTCGGAGGCGATTCCCTGGCGGAGACGAAGCGGAATTTTGAAGGATATCTGGAGCAGGTGAAGAATTTCTGATGATTTATCCGATTGTGAGGTACGGTCAGCCGGTGCTGGAGCAGAAAGCCGATGCGATCACGGAATTTGACACGGCGGAGTTGAACAAGCTGGTCGAGGACATGTTCGAGTCGATGTACGCGGCGCGTGGCGTAGGACTGGCAGCCCCGCAGATTGGCATCAGCAAGCGCGTCGCGGTGATCGATACAGCGACGGGTGAAGACCCGGCTCAGAGGGTTGTGCTGATCAACCCGGAAATTGTCCAGCGAGCCGGCTCGGATACAAGTGAAGAGGGCTGCTTGAGCTTGCCGACGTTTCGTGAACCGGTGGCCCGGGCGACCAAGGTCACGGTTCGCGCCCGTGATGCCAAGGGCGTGGAGTTCGAGATGACCGGCGAGGACTTACTGGCCAGGGCGTTGCTACACGAAACCGACCACTTGAACGGGACACTGTATATCAGCCATATCAGCCCGCTGAAGCGCGACCTGATCCGGCGGAAGATTCGGAAGCTTCAGAAGGCGGGGGAGTGGGCCTAATGGGGAGTGGGAAGTGGGTAGTGGGTAGTGGGCCGGCGTGAAACTGATTTTCCTGGGCACTCCTGAGTTCGCGGTGCCGACGCTGGAGCGGGCTGTGGTGGCGGGGCACGATGTGGTGGCTGTTTTTACCCAGCCGGACCGGCCCAAAGGGCGAGGGCAGAAGGACGCAATGCCGCCCGTGAAGGAAGCGGGGCTGAGGCTGGGGATTTCCGTACATCAACCCGAGCGTATTCGACGGCCCGAGGTCGTCGAGCAGCTTCGATCGATGGCGCCGGAGTTGATGGTGGTGGTGGGTTACGGGCAGATCATCCCACAGGCGATCCTGGACATTCCGCCGCTGGGGATCGTCAATGTGCACGCGTCGCTACTGCCCAAGTACCGCGGGGCGGCGCCGATCCAGTGGGCTATCGCGCACGGGGAGACGCGGACCGGCGTGACCACGATGCGCATCGACGCAGGCTTGGATACCGGCGGCATGCTGCTCAAATGGGAGACGGATATCGGCCCAGAGGAGACGGCTGTGGAACTAAGCCTGCGGCTGGCGCAGGCGGGTGCGGATTTGTTGGTGCGCACGCTGGCGGAATTGCCGGCCATCCGCCCCCAGCCGCAAGACGAAGCGCAAGCCACGTATGCACCGATTCTGAAAAAGGAAGATGGCCATATCAACTGGCGGCTTTCTTCGCGGGAGATTTTGAATCGGGTGCGGGGGTTCGTGCCGTGGCCGGGTTGCTACGGATTTCTGCACGGCCAGAGGTTTCACATATGGAAGGCCAGGCCGGCGAATGGTGAAGTTCCACCGGGTGCACTGCGGGCCGTGAACCGAAAGCTGTACGCCGGCTCTATCGAGTTGTTGGAGGTGCAGTTGGAGGGCAAGAAGAAGATGGCGGCTTCCGCGTTTCTGAATGGGTTTCCGCTCCGGGGCGACGAGGTGCTGGGATGAAGTTGCCGGCCGGGTATCGCTACGCGGCAACTTACGCGGGCATCCGCAAAGTCGTTCAGGACGATCTGGCGCTGATCGTGTCGGACCTGCCGGCGGCGGCCGCGGCTGTGTTTACGCAGAACCGCGTGGTGGCCGCTCCCGTCGAAGTGGCGCGCAGAAACCTGCGGGCGGCCAGAGGAACAGTGCGAGCCGTGTTGGCGAACGCAGGCAACGCAAATTGCGCCACGCGGACCGGGGAGCGGGTGGCTCTGGAATGCGTTCGGGAGGCAGCCAGGGCGCTCGGGACCAGAGCCGAAGAGGTACTGCCGGCGTCAACGGGAGTGATCGGCGTCGAAATGGATGCGCGGCTGGTGGTGGATGCGATGCCGGCGCTGGTGGCGGGACTGGAGCCGGATCGGTTCGAGGATGCGGCTCGGGCGATCATGACCACAGACACCCGCATCAAGACTGCGTGCGCTGAAATCAAGGGCGCAAGAATCGCGGGGATGACAAAAGGCTCCGGCATGATTCATCCACGGATGGCGACCACACTGGGGTTCGTGATGACGGACGCCGTGGTGCCACCCGCGGTACTGCGCGCCGTGCTCAAGGGCGCGATCGGGCGGAGTTACAATCGCATTTCCGTGGACGGTGATACGTCCACGAACGACATGGTAGCGGTCCTGGCCAATGGAGCATCCGGCGTGAGGCCGCCGATTAAGGCGTTCGAGAAGGCGCTGACGGAAGTGCTCGAATCGCTGGCGCGCCAGATCGTCGGGGACGGCGAGGGAGCGCGGAAGCTGGTGACCATCGAAGTGGAAGGAGCGGCGAGCGAGCGCGCGGCGGAGCGAATCGCGCGGGCGATTGCGAACTCGCCTCTGGTGAAAACGGCCATCGCGGGTTCGGATCCGAATTGGGGACGCATCCTCTCGGCGGCGGGAAACTCGGGAGTCGTGTTCGACCCGAGGCGCACGAACATCGACCTGCAAGGAGTTCCGGTGTGTCGTGCTGGAGTCGCGGCGGAGTTTTCCGAAGATCAGCTCAAGAAGAAGCTGGATGAGCGGGAGTGCTCGATCCGTTTCGCGATTCAGGGGCAGGGGCGGGGAAGGGCGGTTTTCTGGACCTGCGACCTGACTGAAGAGTACATCCGGATCAACGCGAGCTATCGGACCTAGTATGCGGTGTGCGCTGTTCCTCATTGCGATCGTGGCCGCGGCCGAAACACCTCCCGACGTGCTGGATTTCTTTCGCACGGCGGCCGAGGCGCTGTCGCAGAGCCACCCGTCGGAATTCCTCGGCAAATTCGATAGGAAGATGCCGGGTTACGATCAATTGCGCTACGAGATCGAAGGGCTGCGGGATGTCGGTTCGACGATCGAGGTCGTGAGTGATGAGGGGGACGATCATAGGCGGTCCTTAGAACTGGACTGGTTACTGGAGGTCGCGGACCAGAAGCCGAGGCGCATGATCGTGAAGTGCCGGATCGAACGAGAGGGGAAGAAGTGGATGATCACGGCCCTCGATCCGGTCGAGTTTTTCAAGTACTAAGAAAAAGCATTTCACGCAAAGACGCAAAGTTCGCAAAGAAGAACGGCCGTTGTTTTCTTTGCGCCTTTGCGTCTTTGCGTGAAATTCTTTAGCGCTTCTCGAAGGTCAGAACGTACTGAATATCCGGAAGGTGGTCGCGTTTGGAGAGCAGCCGGAAGCCGTTGCTTTCGATCTCGGCGGCCGCATCGTCGCGCTCCAGGCGAATGTGGTCCCCGCGGCTCTTCTTGTAATAGTCGACGATGACCAGTTGGGCGCCGGGCTTCAATGCGCGGGCAATGTTGGCGAGCATCTTGTCGGGATAGTCGAAGTGATGATAGACGTCCAGCACCAGGGCGACGTCCACTGAACCGGCGGGGAGCTTCGGGTCAGTCTCAGTACCGAGAATGAGCTCGACATTTGTCAGCTTTTCCGCAGCGCCCTTGGCCCGAGCCAGGAAGTCGGTCTGGATATCTTCGCCGAGCACTTTGCCCTTCGGG
>JBGPHB010000440.1:0-4997 GCA_041484155.1 Bryobacteraceae bacterium | reverse complement strand
CGCGCCCGGCCTGGTCGACATCGTGAAAGATGGCAAGAAGATCCCGGCCTTGGCGCAGATCGGAAAGACCGGCTGGATGTTCATCCTCAATCGAGAGACCGGCAAGCCGATTTTCGGCGTCGAGGAGCGCCCCGTTCCCAAAGGCGATGTTCCCGGCGAGTGGTACTCGCCCACGCAGCCCTTCCCTGTGAAACCGCCAGCGCTGGCTCGAGTCAGCTTCAAGAAGGAAGACATGGTCACCGCCGAGGACACCACGCCGGAGCACGCCAAGGCATGCCAGGAGCTTTACGAAAGGGCGGGCGGGTATTACAATGCCGGGCCCTTCACGCCGTTTCTGTTCCACGAGGATGTCGCGCCTCCCAAGAGCACCATCCAGTTTCCCGGAGGAACCGGAGGCACCAACTGGGGCGGGACCGCGACGGATCCAAAATCGGGATACGTTTACCTGAACAGCCACGACGGAGCGCTCACCGGGTGGGTCGAGAAGAAGGCGTCCGGCGGGAATTACGGCCGGGGCACGGACGGCTCCACGCAACCTTACGACCGCGCGAGCATCACAGGGCCCGGCCCATACTCGGGCTTCAGCGCTTCGGTGAAAGACGCGAATGGGAAAACCGTAGGGACCTGGCCGTGCCAGAAACCGCCGTGGGCCCGGCTGATCGCGGTAAATGCGAACACCGGGGACATCGCGTGGCAGGTTCCATTGGGCCTGGTCGAATCCCTGCCGGAAGGTAAGCAGAACGCCGGCGGGAGTGGCAGCGCCGGCCCGACGGTAACGGCAGGCGGGCTGGTGTTCATCGGCGCGACCAATGACAGTCGCTTTCGGGCGTTCGATTCAAAGACGGGCCAGGAGTTGTGGGTCGCCAAGCTCGAACGCAATGCCAATGCGAATCCGATGACGTATCAAGCGAAGAACGGCAAGCAGTACGTCGCGATCATGGCAACGGACACTTTGGTCGTGTTTGGGTTGCCCTAATCGAATACCAGCTCGGCGGTTCCAACCGGTCCAAAATCAGCCACGATTCGGTCCCCTCGTTGTGCCATGTAGACTTCGGCTGTGACACCAGTGGTAATGTACTGCCCCGCCTTCAAACCGAGACCGCGAGATCCCAGTGTTTTGACCAGCCACTGCAATGCGTTGAGGGGGTGACCTAGGACGGCACTACCCGCGCCCACTCGAAGCAGCGCTCCGTTGACGGTCAGGCGCACCGATTGCGCGGCGAGGTCGATCGCTTGCCAGTCTTTGAGGAGCGGTCCTTTCACCCAAGCGGCGTTGCAGGCGTTGTCCGCGATCAGCGAGAGGGCGCCGATTGTGGTCCAGTCGTCAAAGCAGCTATCCACGATTTCGATCGCGGGGATGACGCCCTCGATTGCCGCGGCAATCTCCTCCCTTGAGGAGGTCGGCGGCAAGTCGCGCGCCATTCGGAATCCGAATTCTGCTTCAATGACCCGCATGAAGAAGTTTGCGGCGGGCAGACGGGCCGGGCTGTCGCGGCAGAAAGACGAAAGGAGATGGCCGTAAAAAGGGCCGTCGACATTCAGTTGTCTTTGCGCAGTCAGATTGGTGCAGGCGATCTTGTAACCAATCACGCTGCCGCCGTAGTGGTCGATTATTTGCCGGACGAGACTGTCTTGACAGCGGTAGGCTTCATCGAATGTCTTGGGGCGGATGGCGTCCGGAAGTCTCGGGAGCCTTTGGCGGTTGATTCGGGCTTCGGACAAGAGTTGCGCGCTTGGTTTGAGCACTTCATTTATGGTATCTCCGTGCATAACCCCGCCCTGACGGGCGGGGCTTGCGTGCGTCGTTGGTGAGTGCCGTTGTCGGATGCGGTGGGCGGGCCCGATTGACGAGCGCTGTGGACAGGCGCGGTTGCAAAATGGCGAAGCCCCGCCCGTCAGGGCGGGGTACTATCGCACGCGGCTTGGCTCCCCATCCGCCAGAGCCAACTCCGTAATGCGCCCGCCCGCCGGCGTAATCCTCGTGGGGTAAAGCTCCTTGAGCCGCTCCTCGTGGGGTGGAATAACGCGGTTGATGTCGCCGCCGACGCCCTTAACCATCTCTTCCGTCGCCATGAGAAGTTTGAACTGACTTCCCATCGCAAATCCAATGGGCACGTATTCGGGATCCTCCGGCTTCCAGCCTCGCAGGTTCTCCTGCATATAGACCAGGTCCCCCGCGAATATCCAGGCGTCTTGCGAGTTCGGCGTCAGGTCGTTGCGGAGTCTTACGTACATCGAGCCCCAGGTGTGGGTATCGAACGCGGCGTGGAGGTCGATGCCGGGGAGAACGTTCTCACGATTGCCGTCGACACACACCAGGCGCCCCTGGCGAGCGAGGTCGGCCACGCGCAGGATGTCGGCCGGATCGATTCCCAGCATCAGCCAGCGGAAGCGGCGCTCGAGCGACATCGTCCACACCCATTTGGACAGCTCGCGCTCCTGAATATAGAAAGTCGCGTTGGGGAACGCGTCGGTGTTTCCCATGTGATCGAAATGGCTGTGGGTGAGAAAAATGGTCGAGACGTCCTCGGGGGTGATCCCACATTCCGCCAGCACCACGCGCGGGGGACGCCAATCCTGGACGCCGTACATCGTCGCCAACACCTCGCCATGTTCCTTGTGGTTATACCCGACATCCACCATCGCGATGTGGCCCTGGCCCTTGATGACGATGTAGCAGTAGGGCAGCCTTCGATGTCCTTGATTGTGAGCCCCGTAAACCAGGCCGCTTAACGGGTAATTTGGTACGTTGGCGAATTCCATCACCCATATGGAATAGGCACTCATCGCGAGGTCCTCGCACAGCAGCCGTGTTCGAGGGAAATCAATTCGAAACCCGGGAGCGCGCCAGCCGCCAGTCGGAGTTCCGCGTATGCCGCGCGGAGCGGCACCAGGATCGGATCGATCTCGATACCGCGGCGGGCTGAGGACATCGCATCGCCAAGCGCTTGGGCGGACTGCAACAGGTGATGATGATGAGACCGCGCCCGAACCGTCGCGCGAGCGCTTCGCACGCCAGCGGCAGCGGATCTATAGAGCTCCGCCGCGGCTTCGAGCATCGGATAATCCGGCGTCGCGCTTTTTCCGCCAGCCGCCGCGAGCACAACCAGGCCGGCGAGTTGCGCCGCGACCTGCCGCAGGTCTTCGAAGTGTTTTCGGGTTTCGAGAATGTAAGCGACGGTTTGGTCGTCGATATCCGCGGTGGCGTGAAGGATCATCGCATCACGAACGGATTCGGGCTATTGCCCGCGATGTCGATCCACACACTCTTGGTCTGGAGGTATTCGTGGATCGCCTCGACTCCGCTTTCTCTTCCGATTCCGGAACGCTTGTAGCCGCCGAACGGAGACATGTAGCTCACGGCCCGGTAAGTATTCACCCAAACGGTCCCGGCTTCCAATCGCTCCGCCATCTCCAGCGCGCGACGGATGCTGGTGGTCCAGACGCCGGCAGCCAGACCGTAGATGGTGCCGTTGGCGACGCGAACGGCTTCGTCCTCATCGTCAAAAGGAATGATGGAGAGAACCGGGCCGAACACTTCCTCTTTGGCAATGCGCATGTCCGGATTCACTCCGGTGAAGACGGTCGGCTCGACGAACCAGCCCGTGCCGCATTCGGGGCGTTGCGCCGCGGCGCCGCCCAGCCGGCAGACCGCTCCTTCTTCCTTCGCAATCCGGATATAGTCGAGGACCTTCTCGTATTGCGGGCGCGTGGTGATCGGTCCCACCTGCGTCGAGGAATCCAGCGGGTCGCCCATCCGCGCGGTTTTGGCAAGCGCGAGCAGGCGGTCGACAAACTGATCGCAGATGGGGCGATGAATCAGGGCCCGCGAACCCGCAATGCAGGTTTGCCCGGTGGCGGCGAAAATTCCTGAGACCACACCATTCACCGCCTGGTTCAGATCGGCGTCGTCGAAAACGATATTCGCGGACTTGCCGCCGAGCTCGAGGGTGACGCGCTTGATGCCGCGGGCAGCCAGTTGATAGACCTGCTCACCGGTCTTATCTCCGCCCGTAAAGGCAACTTTGGCGACGGCGGGATGGGTGATCAGCGGTTCGCCAACCTCATGGCCGTATCCGGTCACGATGTTGACCACGCCCGGCGGGAAGCCGGCGCGCTCGAACAATTCACCGAAGGCGAGAGCTGAAACCGAGGAGTACTCCGACGGCTTCCAAACGACCGTGTTGCCCGCGGCCAGGGCCGGGGCAAGTTTCCACGCGGCCAGCATCAGCGGCGAGTTCCAGGGCGTGATCGCGGCAACGACGCCCAACGGCTCTTCGCGCGTGAAGTTGAAGACCCCCGGTTTATCGATGGGGATCACGCGGCCTTCGATCTTGTCCGCCAGGCCGCCAAAATAGTAAAACCACTGCGGGATGTATTTTAGCTGGGCCCGCATCTCGGCAATGAGCTTCCCGTTGTCGGTAGTCTCGATTTCGGCAAGCCGATCCGCTTCGGCGGCGATCAGATCGCCGAGGCGATGCAGGAGCGCGCCTCGCGCGCTGGCCGTCAGCTTGCGCCAATCACCGTGGAAAGCCTTCTGGGCTGCGTCCACGGCGCGGTCGACGTCTTCCTTGGATCCGCGAGGAAGGAGCGCCCACGGAGCCGCCGTGAACGGGTTCACGGATTCGAACCAACCCCCCGAAAGAGATTCGACCCAGGCGCCACCCGCCAACATGCAATGCTTCTTCATTTCTTCTGTAAGAGGGTTCCCAGCGTTTCTATGTCTTCCTGCCTTTCGAGAGCGTCGATGGTGGTCTCGATCGCCGCAGTCGCCGCAGGTCCGAGAACCTTCTCGGAGGCCAATCTGAATCGCGCCCTGATCTCAGCCGGAGTAGCGGGAACCAGGTCGTCCAACCTGCGTTTCCGGATCTGACCGTCGCGCAGCGTGACCGTCACCGCAGCGCCTTGCATTTGCGGATAGGCGGCGGTGAAAGCGGGATCGGCTTCAATGGTGGTAGCAGACGCCAGACGCATGATTTCGGGATCTGAGAACAAGT
>JBGPHB010000439.1:0-4998 GCA_041484155.1 Bryobacteraceae bacterium | reverse complement strand
GTCGCCTTCTTCCGAGATACCATCGGTCAACAGCACGATGTGCTTATAGGTCGCGCCTGCCGGCAGAATGCGGCGGTAGGCTTCGTTCAACGCGGGCGCGATTTGCGTGCCGCCATCCGGTGTAATTCCGGAGATCAGCCGCTTGATCAACGTGCGATCCTCGGCCTTGCGTATCGGCACGGCCCAACTGAAGGAGTTGTCAAAGATCAGCACGCCCACCAGGTCGATGGAGCGCAGATTATCCACCACGCCGATGGATGCCAGCCGCGCCAGTTCCATCTTGCGGCCTTCCATCGACGAGGATTTGTCGACGATCAGCACCACGGCCGTTCCTTCGGGCGAGCGCGGCGGAGCGAGCTTGGCGGGCAGAGCGCGATCCAGCGCGTCTTCCACCTTCTTACCTTCGACGTATGTATTCCGCTCGCCACCGATCACCAGCAGACCGCCGCCGCCCTTCACGTAGCTCTCCAGGTCGCGCTTACGCGAGAGCGGAATGGCTTCCAGATCCCAATTGTCGAAGACCACGAGCTGGTAATCGGAGAGATTTGCGTTGGTCAATTCCGTCACCCGCTGGACTTCGAACTGCGCCGCAGTCAAAGTCGACGTCAGGTGTGAGTCCAGCGCCAGGGTGTCCTGCGTCACGTAGAGCACTTTGGGACGCCGAAGCATAACCGCCTGGTCGAAGTGCACTTCGCCCGCTCCTGGCGAACGAATGGCAATGGCCAGATCGAGAGCGCCGGGTGTATTCAGGCTGGCGTGCAGGCGCACCGGATTGATGCCCGCATCAAGCGACACTTGCGTCTTGCCGAGGCTGCGCCCTTCGGCGGTCAACTCCACCTCCGCCGGCCCGGCTTTTGGCGCCGAGACCGCCACATCGATCGCAAACTGTTCGCCAGTGACAGCCATCGCCGGCAGGCTGATCGATTCGAGGCGCAAAGCCGGCTGGGGATGCCCCGCCAGCGAGAAAGTATCGATGGGGATGCCCAACTGTTGGGCCTGCCACGCCGCGCGGGCGATGCTGCCCTTATTCTCCTTGCCGTCCGAGATCAGCGCCACACGCGGCACCATGCCCGCGGGTAACGACGCAACGGCCTCCCGAATCGCCGCTTCCAGATCGGTAGCGCGCCCGGACTCGCCCGCGGTCTGCTGCAATTTCCAAGGCTTTTGATCCTCGCTGGGGCCGAGCGAGCGGGTGGAACGCGCGAAGGGAATGACGCGCATCCAGTGCCGTCCGCGCTCTTCCGCGATCGCGCTCGCGACACGAGACGCGCGCTGCAGGTCGGACGCCGAAACGCTCGCCGAGGTGTCGACCAATACCGCCAAGGCGACCTTGGTCTCGGTGACGTTGAGTCGTGGCTCGGCCAGCGCGGCCAGGATCGCGACCAGGGAAAGCGCTTTCAACACGAGCGCCGAGCGCCGCGACGTGCGATGCCACTCGAACACCATCCACGCGAGTGGAAGCCAGGCGATCGCGAGCACCCAAACGCGATCGAACGTCATGAGGCTTTCCTCCACGCGGTCACTCGCGCCATACTGGCGGCACGCAAGCGGAAAGCCCGGCTGCGTCCGAACAGCAGCCAATCGATCAGCAGTCCGAGTCCGCCCAGCACGGCCAGCCACGGCCACAGGTCGATTGCCGTGATGCTTCGCGCGGAGGCGCGCGGGATGCCGCGGCGCACACCTTGCGGGGGCTTCCAAGCGGCTTCGGCCACATCCGGCAGCGTCAGCGAATACACCAGCTCGCGATCGCCCATCAGAACTCGAACGGTCCCAGGAGCGCCGGAAAAGAACCGCAGTACGTTGTCCTGGATGGTGAAGGGCAGGGGACGCTCGTTTTCCCCGAGGACGCGGACGCTGGCGGGGTCCGTGCCTTTGTCCAGGGGAACGTTGACGGTCCCCACCGTGCCCGCCTGCACGTCCAAGCGGCGAAATGTTTCGGGCGCCATCCAGCGCAGGATGTTCGCAACCAGGAGCGGCGTGGCCAGTTCGTATTTCATGGAAGAGCGAACCGGGTGAAAACCGATTGCCACCAGCTTGGATTTTCCGGGCCGGGCGACAATCAAAGGGCCCTCGCCAGATTCCGCAACCACGAGGTCGCCGGGCGCGGGGTTAAACAACTCGGCGGAATCGAGCAGCACTTCTTTAGTACGCAGACCCGCGCCGAGGGTCGTCTCCGAACGCCAGGTCTCCAGCTTGACAGCGGATCGGGTTCTTCGCACCGGGATCGGTGAGCCTACGGCGGGGGGCTGAATCCAGATCGAGTCGGCGCGTGGGCGGGCCGCGGGAATGAAGCGGTCCAGCACTACGATATCGGCCTTGGCTTGCGCGTCATATTTTGCAGGTTGTTCGAATACGGCGTCGACTTGCGGATTGGCGGCGATCAGCGCTCGCAGCGATTCCGGCTCGGCGGAGTAGACCACCACTCGCAGCGCCTTCTGCGAAGGCAGTTCGATCACGGCTCGATCATCCTGTGGAAACGCGTCCGGCCTTCCGTCCGTGGAACGAATTCGAGCTTCCAGATAGCCGGCGGCACGCGTGCGAAAACCGAATGTGGCCTGCTCTTCGGCACCCGGTTTGAGCGTGATTCGCTTTGAACCCGCGGCAGCGCCGCCGAATTGGAGCGCCAGCTCGACGTCATGCGGACGAGCCCCGTAGTTGTGCACGGCCACGAAGATTTCCCAGGTATCGGGCGACGCGGGAGCGCGACGCAGACCGATCTTCCGGAGGCCCACGTTTTCCTGGGTTGCGGTTACACCGAGCACGCGCAGATTCGGGGGGATCGTGGCCAGCGCCGCTTCTTCTTCCGCCACATGGCCCGCGCCTGCGAATACGATCTCGCCAGCTTGCTGCGCCTGTAACTTCTGGGCGCGCTGGGCGAATTCGAAGGCCTGCTCCAGGTTTAACTTCGACGCGCCGGGCTGGGAGCGGCGGATCGCGTCCTCGATTACCTGGCGGTTCGACTCGAACGCGGTCACTGGGGTTGCCAGCGCGTCCGCCCGCACCAGCATCACGCGATCGCCGTTGGATAGGGATCTTAGATACTGCCGGGCCGAGGCTTTGGCATCATCCAGCAGCGTGCCGGTTCTGGTGCGGGCGCCCATCCACGCGGAGGTGTCGAGAACCAGGACGTGGTCGCGCGAAAGACTATTCGAGCCGCCCCATCTTGGGCCGGCGAGCGCTAGCAGGAGTAGCGCCAGACTCAGTAGTTGTAGAAGGAGGCTTAGGGGCTGTTGGATGCGGCGGCGATGTTTCAGTTCGGTACGGATGTCGGCGGCGGTCCAGAAGCGCAGCGTCGCGACGAGTTGGCGGCGCTTCGAGCGGTCTAGGAGGTAGAGCGCGACTACGCCGGCTGAGATCCCGCCTACCAGGCCGAGGAGTTCGCCGAGATTGAGGTTTAGGAAGTTCATTTAGACACAAGCTGAAGCATGTGCTACTCAACTGCTCCGCTTCGGACTAGGGGGCCGAAGATGGCTTCGTCGACGGGGATACTGGTCGGGACGCCGACGTAGCGGCCGCTGTTGCGCAGGGCCACGCGGCGCAAGCCCTGGGCGTATTCATCGAAGGCTGCCGTGTACATCGCGCGGGCATCGGCGTCGAAGGACAATTCCGTATGTTGTCCGGTCTCGGCATCTTCGAGATCCAACTCGCCCTCCCACGGCGGCTCGCGGTCTTCCGCCGCCCAGACTTGCACCAGGATCAGCTCGTGCCCGAAGTCCGACAGGAATTGCAGCGGCTTCTCGCAATCGCCGTCGTCCAGGAAATCGGAGATGACCACCACCAGTCCACGCTGCGGATACGTGGAAACAAAGTCGCGAGCCACTTCCAGAAAATTGGTTTGGCCCCCGGGCTTGACACCCGAGAGAAAATTCACCGCGGGCTGAAAGCGATGGCGGCCGCCGCCGGCCACAAAGGCATCGCCCAGCTTGTTGGAAAAGGGTTGCAGACAAATCGAGTCGAGACGGACCAAGCCCACGTAGCACAGCGCGGCCGCAAGTTTTCGCGCGTAATCGAACTTCGGGATGGCGCCGGTTTCCATGGACCGGCTAGCGTCTATCAGGAGGCGCACTGGAATGCGCGGCTCGAGCTGGAACATCTTTAGAAACAATTTTTCGAGGCGCAGAAACGCCCGCCAGTTGCCGGCGCGCAGATCGTCGCCATGATGGAAGTGTCGATGATCGAGAAACTCCTGGCCGGCGCCGGCGAAGCGCGAGGTGTTGTGCCCACCCACCAGTCCGGGCAGCGATTTCTGCCAATGGATGGTTAGCCGCTCGAGCTTTTCGAGCAGTGCCGTGTCGATGAGGGGCTCAGGCATGGGTCAATCCTCGTGGCGCACGCACTTTGGCGTGCGCCACGTCGAGGTTCCGATGGCTTGAGAAAACAATTCTGTGTACCCCTAGTGATGCACCGCGGCGCCGACGCTGGGGATGATGCGGGTAAGGATCGTTTCCGTGGTTTCGCCCTCCGCGTGGGCGTCGAAGTTGAGAATGATCCGGTGGCGCAGCACCGCAGGGGCAACAGCCTCCACGTCCTCCGTGGAGAGATGCAGACGGCCCTTCATCAGGGCGAGCACGCGCCCGCACTCCACCATCGCCTGCGCGCCGCGCGGCGAGCTGCCGTACCGGATGAACTTGTTGGTCAGCTCGTGCGCCTGCTCGGTGCCCGGCTGCGTGGCCATCACCAGGTCGATGGCGTAATCCTGAACGTGCGGAGCGACCAAAACCTGGTGACACACGCCGCGCAGGCCCAGAATTTCCGCGCGGTCGAGAATGGGGCTCAGCGAAACTTCGTCTTTCTGAATGGTGCGCTCGACGATCCGGTTCAGGTCGGCGCGCGACGGGTACTTGACCAGGATCTTCATCAGGAACCGGTCGAGTTGGGCTTCGGGAAGGGGATAGGTCCCTTCCATTTCGATCGGGTTCTGGGTGGCCATGACCAGGAACGGCGCTTCCAGATGGTGCGTCTCCGTGCCGGTGGTGACGGTGTGCTCCTGCATGGCCT
>JBGPHB010000438.1:0-5018 GCA_041484155.1 Bryobacteraceae bacterium | reverse complement strand
CGCCCAGCTTGCCCAATGAAATTACGGCGAAGTGCGCCTCGCCTTCTTCCGACCGAGGAGCGCCGAAACGCGAGACCAGGTCGCGGCGGATGCGCTCGTACGCCGTTTCGAGGATGGCATCGGCCAGGCCGGATAGCTCCGCTGTAATCTCCGGCAGCGTACCGAGACCCAGCACGTCGCGGATCACGATGCGAAGAATTTCGCGGCGCCGGAACTCCGCCAGATCGACGGGATTCGGCAAACCCGGCGCCAGCCTGGCTTCCAAACGGGTGCGTAATTCCTCGGCCTCGAGAATGCGATGTAAGTCGCCTGCCTCAAGCAACTGCTCGGCCCAGAAGGGGTGCTCCAGGATTTCCTCGGCCAGGAAATGGCTGTGCGTGAAGACGGCGATCAGATAACTCAATCCGGCGGCGGAACGAGTCAGGCGCTGGAATGACGAGGGCTGGCGCTCGCGCAGACGGGCGAGGTATTGAAGTCCTTGTTCCGGCGCAGGCGAGGTGGAGAGAAGCAGGTCAACGCGATTGAGCGCCGCGGGCGGCAGGTGACCCGATAGGTCGGCGATCTCCTTTGTGGCACGCGCGCGGTTACGGAAGGTAAGGTTTTGCAGGCGCTGCATGGCGCGCTTCAGGTCATCTCTTCGAGGAGCAAAATCGGATCACCCGGGCGAATGGTCCCGGGCTGGAGCACTGCCGTATAGAATCCGCTGAGGCCCCAGCGCGGCGACGCCGGATCGGCGGCCTTCACGCGCTCGTCGTAGATCGCCTTCTGGATAGCGGGGCCGTAAACATTGAGCGTAGCGCACGGCGCGCGGATCTTGGTGAGTTCGATCAAGACGTTGCCGACGCGATAACGCTGGCCGGCCCGCAACGTCCGGCGATCGAGCCCCTGAGTGGTGAGGTTTTCACCGAGTGCGCCAGGATACAGGGCAAAGCCCAGGGCGGTCAGTTCTTCAATTCCCTCTGAAGTAATCAACAAGAGCGCCTGGCGCGGGCCGCCATGGATATCCGGATGCGCGCAAACATCGCCCACGATGCCGAGCGGCGTAACTTCACCTAGTGGGACGGCACGCTTCGGCACGCCGCCGCGCGATACGTTGATTTGAACGACGGAGCCCGGCATGGGTTGCGACTGAGAGTCGCCTGAAGATCGTGGCGCACGCAATCTTGGCCACTGCAATCAGCCGCTACAATCTTCACTTTTAGTTTAGTCCACCGGGTTAGTGGCAAACACCGAGAGCTCGGGCGCGAAACCACGGTCGTCCATTTCGAGCACCGCCTTCACCAGGTGTGCGATATCTTCGCCGCGCAGCTTGGTCGGGGTTTCCTTTTGTTCGAAGCCGGCAGTCGCGCCGAAGTTCGTCAGGACTTCACTGGGATTAATCAGGAACACGCGGATGTTGTGCTTCCGCAGTTCCGCCCGCCAGCACTCGGTCATCCCTCGGAGGGCGAACTTGCTCGCGTAGTACGCAGTGCCGTTGGGAGCGCCCCGCAAACCTGCGGTGGAGGCGATATTGATGATGTTGCCGCGCTTCCGCGCGATAAAGTGCTTGGCCGCTTCGCGGGCCATGAGCATCGCGCCCGTGACGTTGGTGGCGAACACGGCATCGAAGCTGGCGCGGTCGGAGTCGACCAGGCTCTTGAACACGCCGAACCCGGCGTTGTTCACGAGAATATCGAGGTCGCCGAATTCTTTCAAGACCTCGCGATAGGTCCGCTCGACGTCCGCCTCGTTGGTCACGTCCGCTTGGATCGCATGCGCTCCCACGGCCTGCGCCGCTTCCGTCAGCCGGCGCTTGTCGCGCCCCGTAATCGCCACACGCGCCCCGCTGGCGGCCAGAGCCTGGGCGATCGCGCGCCCAATCCCAGCGCTGCCACCAGTGACCAGCGCTACTGCATTTCGAAGATTCATCGTACCTCCGTATCGAATTTACACTATGGAGATTGTCGTATCATGAGCCCATGAAATACTTGGTCCTGATTATCGGAAGCCTCGCGCTCGCTCAAGCGCCCCCGCCGCAGCCGTATCCCCGGATCGACAACGCCATCGGATATACAGTCGATCCGACCTGGCCCAAGGAGAAGGTGCCCGGCGGCGAGTGGGCCGCGATGTCCAGCGTGGCGATGGGACCGGACGGCAACGTCTGGACCTTCAATCGCGGCAAGATTCCCGTGCAGGTCTTCACCCAGGACGGCAAGCTGGTGAAGTACTGGGGGCAAGACGGCCTCTTCAAGAATCCGCACACGATCCGATTCGACAATGCCGGTAATCTCTGGATCGTCGACCGGGACTTGCAAACCGTGCGAAAGTTCACCCTGGATGGGAAAGTGTTGATGACCGTGGGCACTTCGGGCGTGGCGGGCGAAGATCAGACCCACATGAATCAGCCGAACGACGTGGCCATCGCGTCCAATGGCGATCTCTATGTTAGCGACGGCTACGGGAACAACCGAATCGTGGTCTTCGACAAGAACGGCAAATTCGTGCGGGCCTGGGGCAAGCTCGGCACGCGGCCGGGGGAACTGAGCCAGCCCCATTCCATCGCGCTGGACTCCAAAGGGCGCGTCTACGTTGCCGATCGAAACAATGCGCGCATCCAAATTTTCGATTCGAAGGGCAAATTTCTGACGGAATGGAAGAACATCATCACTCCGTGGGCGCTCGCGATCACCAAGGCCGACGAAATCTACGTTTGTGGCAGCTCGCCGATGCTGTGGTCTGAAATCCCCAAGACACAGGCCTCCCTGGCGACGCCTCCCAAGGACCAGCTCGTCATGAAACTCGATACGGAAGGACGGTTGAAACAGCTCTGGGTGATTCCCAAAGGGGAAAACGGCAAGGAGAAGCCGGGCGATCTGAATTGGGTCCACAGCATGGCGGTCGGCCCGGACGGCAGCTTGTACTTCGGCGATGTCCAGGGCAAGCGCGCCCAGAAGTTCGTACTCGCCGGATCGTTGGCGAATCAGACGTTAACCTCGAGCACTTCCCAATAGAGGTCCGCGACTTTTGCAACCGCATGTTCCGTCGCGATATGCTGCGCGGCATGAAGCCCGATCTCGACGCCTGCTTCCCGATCGCTCGCCAGCCACAGGATGATATCTCCCAGCATCTCCTCCTCGGCCGCTCCCAGGTCCACGCGCAGACAGGCATTTTCGGGGATCCGCGCGATCTCCTCGCCGGCGGTGAACACGACCGGCTTCCCGATCCCCATCATCCGAATCGCTATACCGGATGTTTCTCCGGCCGTGGGAAAGCGGAGGTTGACGCAGAGATCCGTCGCCGCCGCGTGCCGCCAGAAGTCGCGCTCGGGGAGATGACCCACACGCAGAATTCGCGGATGTTCCAGCAATGGAGTGAGCGCGCGTTCGAGATCGGACGAGGCGAACGCGCCGGCGACTAGCAGCCGGACGTCGGCGCCATCCCCGCAGGCACGCTCCAGCGCCCGCAGGACCACAGGTAATCGCTTCGATTCGCGCAAGTGGCCGAATACGCCGAGCAGCAACGTTCGCGGTCCTAATCCCAGCTCCGTGCGGAATCGTAGCGTGTCCGCTGTATGAGGCAGATCGGGAGCGACAAAGAGATGAGGAATCTCGACTACGTGCGCCTCGGGCACATGACGTTTCACCGCGCGCGCGGCCGCTGGATTGTGGACGATGACGGTTCGCGACACGGTCGCGATCCGCTTCAGCATCGGATAGTCGAAGTAACGAGGATCCGCAGCAGAACGGGCCCGCTGCTCCCACAGTTCCCCCGCGAGCCCCCGCATCCATTCGCCATAGTTGTAAACGAATTCCTCGGAGTACACAGCCCGATCGAGCGTGCCTAGGAAAAAATGGTGAAGGACCGCGTCATGCAGCACTGCGACGCCCGGGCGCTCGAGCGCGCGCTGGTAGATCGCCCTGTGGAGGTGATTATTGCCGAGGTGATAGAGCGGCACACCCGCGGCCGAGCCGACTTCCACGCTACCGTGCTTCCGCATGGCTCCGAGTAGCGTGGCGGCATAGTCGGCGACCCCGGTGGCCGCGGGCGGCAAGGGCGCGAAAAAGCCGACGGTCACGGCTTTGGTCGCGGCCCGAATAACGCCGTGCCCACGCGGATGTGTGTCGCGCCTTCTTCGATCGCGGCTTCCAAGTCGTGCGACATGCCCATCGAAAGCTTCGGTAATCCATGAGCGCGGCCTAGTTCGGCCAGCCGCCGGAAGTACGGGCGGGTTTCTTCCGGATTGTCGGACCATGGAGGCATGGTCATCAGGCCGGTGAGACGAAGATTGGCGCAGCCTCGGATCGCATCGATCAAGGCCGGGAGCAAATCGGGCGCCGCGCCTGCCTTGGCTTCTTCTTCCGAGAGCTTCACTTCAATCATCACTTCGAGCGGATGGCCGGTTTGGTCCAGGCGCCGCGCCAGTTTCTCGGAGTCCACGGTCTCGATCACCTGGAACAGCTCCGCCGCCAACTTCGCTTTGTTCGACTGGAGGTGCCCGATGAAGTGGAACTCGGCGTCCGCGAGGATCAGATGCTTCTCCGCAAGCTCTTGCACATAGTTCTCGCCGAATCGCCGGAGTCCCACCGCATATGCTTCCCGGATCACTTCGGCGGAGAATTTCTTCGTGACCGCAATCAGGCTAATGTCAGAACGAGCGCGACCAGCACGCCGCACGGCGTTCTCAATGCGCTGCTCGACTTGTTCGAGACGTTCCCGAAGCATCTTTATACAGTATCTCGCGCATCTTCCCGTCGAACTCCGCTTCGGAGAACCGCGCGGCAGCCGACTGAAGCGCCTCCGCTGGCACCGTCTTCTCGGCGGCTTCGAATCGCTCCATCGCGCCCTGCAGCGAAGCTTCATCCGGTGAATCGTAAAAGAACGCGCCTTCAGGAGGGACGATCTCGAGCGCGCCTCCCCGCCCGAGCGCGATCACCGCTTTGCCGCTCGCCACGGCTTCTACAGTCGTAATGCCGAAGTCTTCTTCGCCCGGCATCAGGAAGGCCCGGCAACGCGCGTATAGGCGTCGCAGTTCGTCGTCT
>JBGPHB010000437.1:0-5035 GCA_041484155.1 Bryobacteraceae bacterium | reverse complement strand
GGATTGATTTCATAGATGCGGTAGCGGTCGCCGGCTCGCCCGTAGGTGGACAGAACACCCGCGCCCAGGCCGATGCTGCCGACCCGGATGGGTCCTTGCGTTTCGAGCGCCCGTATCGCCCGGCCGACGCCGGAATCGTTTCCGTAATAAGACGTCGCCACGTACCGAAGGTTGTCGTCTAACAGTTGGGACCCATGGCTGATGGTTCCGTGGGTCAGCTCACGCTCGTGGTAGCTCTCCCCGGTCGCTTCATCGTCCCGCACGTGGAGCACGCCGTAGAAATTGCGCACAATCAGGTGATAGTAATGCCGTTCCGAGCGCTCCTGCCGCGCCATGTATCCGGCCAACGCGCCCGCGGCGATCACGAGCACGAAACGCAGCGGCCAAGGGCCGATTTTCGGGATCTCGACCTTCCAGAGGACGATGATGGTGAGCGCCGCGCACGCGAACAGTCCCACGGGCAGTTCCAGATAGGTCCTAAACACGCGCGGGGCTAACAATGCGACGAACATTCCGCCCACCGCGCCGCCGAGCGACACCATGAGATAGAACATCGTCAGGTAGCGCGGGGCAGGCTTGCGGCGCGCCAGCTCCCCGTGGCACATCATGCAGCAGAAAAACAGGCCGGCCGCGAAACCGGGGATGAGCCACTTGATGTGCAGATTTCCCGATTGCGTCCAGATGTAGAACGTCATGCCGCCCAGCGCCGGCGCGAGCCACGGCAGAAAGAGCCAGCGCTTATAGATACGATCGCTTTCAAACGCCATGATGAACGTCAGCAGATAGAGCGCCAACGGAAGCACCCATAGCAGTGGAATCGGCGCAAGGTTCTGGCTCATGTGATTCGTCACTGAGACCAGCAGCGTGGACGCACACGCGCCGAGCGCGACCCAGAGCGCAAGCTCGGCGGCTTTGGGACGTTCGGCAGGCGCGGTTTCGGGCGTTTCCGAAGCTGCCGCCGGAGCGGTTTCCCGTCGACTGACCCAGGCAGCCGTGGCGCACAAAAGGGCGAACAGCACGTACGCGCTCGACCACGTGAATGCTTGTTGACGTGATGTAAGCCGCGGCTCTACCAGGAACGGAAAGCTCACTAGCGCCAGCATGGATCCAAAGTTGGAGAGCGCGAACAACCGGTACGGCATGCCGCTGCCGGAGCGCCGCACATACCAGGCCTGCAGCAACGGGCTGGTAGACGAGAGCAGGAAATAGGGCAGTCCGATAGTGGCCGCCAGGAGCAGCAGAATGCGCAAGGTCGGGTCGCCCGCTTCCGACGGTTTCCACGTGGGCGAAGGCAGAATCGGGAGCACCGCGCAACTCGCCACCAGCAACGCGGCGTGCAAAATCATCTGCGCCCTGGCCCTCAAGAACCGGATGGAAACGTGCGCGTAAGCGTAGCCGGCGAGCAGCGAAAGCTGGAAGAACAGCATTGCCGCGCTCCACACCGCGGCCGAGCCCCCGAACCAGGGCAGGATGATCTTGGCGATCAACGGCTGCACCTGGAACAGCAGAAATGCGCTTAAGAAGATCGTAACCGCGTAGAGGGTCATGGTGGTTGCACGCTACTTGAGGATTTGAATGATGTTGCTGTAATCATCCGTCCAGGGCCGGAAGCCCGGCTTGGTCCTGACCTGGTCGACGGATGGATACCGGAAATTGGGATGGTTGAAGATATTCGGGGACCGGCACAGCAAGATCCACGTCGAACCAACATAGTAGTCCTCTTCCTCGCCATCGTCGGACACAGTGACCCCGGACCACCCAATTGCCGAAGCCGCCTGCGCCACCACCGGCTCGAGGTTCAGATAACGATTCGAAATATTGATGGCCAGCACTCCGTTGGGCTTCAGATGGCGCTGGTAGGTGGTGTAGGCTTCTTTGGTGAGCAGGTGCACCGGCACCGCGTCGCTGCTGAATGCATCCATCGCGAGGAAATCGAGCTGCTCGCTAGGCATCGCCTCCAGCACCAGGCGGCCGTCACCCATAAAGACCTGCTTATCCGCGGGGCAGGCTTTATAGAATCCGAATTGAGCGTTGGCGATTTGGACCACCAGCGGGTTGATCTCGTAGTAGTGAAGCGTATCGCCGGTGCGGGCCAACGTCGCGGTGACGCCGGCGCCCAGCCCGAGGATTCCGATGCGCAACGGCCCCGCGTCGCCCAGAGCACGAATCGCGCGCGAAACGCCGGAATTCCTGCCGAAGTATGAGGTCGCGATTCGTTCGGAACCGGGGCGGAGGAGCTGGGTACCGTGATTGATGGTGCCGTGTACCAGCACGCGAATCGCCGACGAGCCCTCGTCCCCGGGATCGTCACGCACGCGCAGCATCCCATAGATATTGCGCGCCGAGAGCACGTACGCACGGTTTTTCTTCACTTCGCTGAAGCCGAGGTAGCCCGCGAATCCAACGGCGGCGACGACCATCGCAGCGCGTATCCACATGGGACGTGGCTGGCCGGGCGCTTTGTTCCACAAGACGCAAGCCACCAGCGCGGCGCAGGCCGCCATCCCCACGGGCAGCTCCAGATAACTGTGGAAGAGTCGGGGCGCCGCCAGGGCCACGAACAATCCGCCGATGGCCCCGCCCACCGACACCATCAAGTAGAACTGGGTCAGATAGCGAGGGTGCGGTTTCCGGCGCGCCAGCTCGCCGTGGCAGACCATGCAGCACACGAACAGTGCAGCGCATAGCGCTGGGATCAGCCGTCGAATCACGTTGGCGTTGTTTTCATACAAGACGTCGCCGTAAGTGAACAGGCCAAGCGAGACCGCGAGCAGCGGCAGAAAGACAATCCGGTTGTAGAGCCTGCCGCTCTCGAAGCAAAGGATGAAGCTCAGCAGGTACAGACTCAACGGCGCGATCCACAGGAGCGGAATCGGAGCGACGTTCTGGGTCAGGTGGCTGGTGGCCGCAAGCAGCAGCGTGGACGCACAGGCGGCAAGACCGATCCACAGGGCCTGGGTGGCAGCACTGGGCGGCGAAGCGTCGTCGGGCGACGAAGACTGCGCCGGGTCGACGCCTTCCCGGCTCCTCCACGCCGCCACCGCGCATACCACGGCGAAAGCGGCGTAGCCGGCGGACCAGATCACCGCCTGATTGCTTAGCGCCAGCCTGGGCTCGACCACGAACGGGTAGCTCAGCAGGGCCAGCATCGAACCAAAGTTCGACAGGGCAAACAGGCGATAAGGAATCGCCCCGGCGTTCATGCGCAGATACCAGGCTTGGAGCAAAGGACTGGTGGCGGAAAGCAGGGTATACGGCAGGCCGACGGTGGCGCCAAGAAGCAATAGAATGCGCAGCGTTGGATCGTCGCCGGCGGCAGGTTTCCAGTGAGCCGCGGGAACGATCGGCAACGTGGCAAGACTCGCCGCCAGCAGCACGGCGTGCACCCATAGCTGCTGCTTTGGTTTCAAATACCGGATCAGGCAGTGCGCGTACAGATATCCGAGCAGCAGCAGCAGTTGAAAGAACAACAGGACTGCGCTCCACACCGCCGCCGATCCTCCGAACCAGGGCAGAATGAACTTCGCGATCAGCGGCTGCACCTGGAAGAGAAGGAACGCGCTCAAGAAAATCGTCGCGGCGTAAAACGGCATTGACCGCTTAGGATAGCGTAAACCGGGCGCGCGGCGAATGAACGGAAATTAACAACTTGGTACCATGAGAGCTTCCCAGATGGCACCCAACGTTTCCAACACGCCCCTTGAGGTTCTTCGCAATGGCCGCTTGCAAAAAATCGCCAGGCTGCGAGAGCTGGGCCTCGACCCTTTTCCGTCCCGCAGCCGGAGAAGCCTGTATAGCGGGCCTGTCCTAAAAGACTACGACGCGTTCGCGGACAAGCCGGTGACAATGGCCGGACGGCTGATTTCGTGGCGGGATCAGGGCGCGATGATTTTCGGGCACATCCAGGATCAGACCGGGGAAATTCAGCTCGTGTTGCGGCGCGAGACGCTGGCCCCCACGCAAGCCTCTTCAAACACGCTGGGCTGGGACGACCTCAAGCTGCTGGACATCGGCGACTTCGTCGAGGCGGATGGCGTCATTGGGAAAACCAAGCGGGGCCAGATTTCGGTGATGGTCTCGGATCTGCGGATGCTAGCCAAGTCGCTGCGCCCGCTGCCGGAGAAGTGGTCCGGTTTGAAGGATCGCGAGCTGGTGCTGCGCAAGCGCTACCTGGATGTCATCTCTCATCCGGAGCTTCGCGAACGGTTCGCCGCCATCGCAAAGATGATGTTTGCAGCGCGCCAGTTCCTGAACGATCGCGGGTTTCTGGAAATTACCACGCCGGTGATCCAGCCGCAGTACGGCGGCGGAACCGCGAAGCCGTTCCGAACCACCGTGAACGCACTGGGCGTGGACATGTATCTTTCCATTTCCCACGAACTTTACCTGAAGCGGCTCATCGCCGCCGGATACGACAAGGTTTTTACGATCGGCCGCTATTTCCGTAACGAGGGAATCGACCGGAGCCATCATCCGGAGTTTCAGATGATCGAGACCATGACGGCCTATGAGAACTACGAATACAACATGGAGCTGGTGGAGTCCATGTTCCGTTACATCGCGCAAGAGGCGTTCGGCCGGATGGTGTTCAACGTGGCCGGGCACGAGATAGACTTCGCGCAGCCGTGGAAGCGCGTTTCCATGTCGGACGCGGTTCGGGACAAGACCGGCGTGGACTTTAGCCAGATCCCCAATGCGCCGGAAGCCAACGAAGCGTTGCGGCGCATCGGTATCGGCGAGTCGCAGGCGACTACCGGGCACTGTTTGGTCGCCACCTTCGAGGCCAAGGTGGCGGAGTCGCTGATCCAGCCTACGTTGGTGTACGGGCATCCGATGGAAATTTCTCCCTTAGCGAAGGCGATGCGTGAAGACCCGCGTTATGCCGAGCGTTTTGAGATTTACATCGCGGGCATGGAGTGTGTGGACAACTGGTCCGAGCAGAACGACCCGGTGCAGCTCCTGGACCGCTGGCGGAGCATGTATCGCGTGGACTCAACGGAAGGAGAATTCCAGCCGCTTGATTACGACTTCCTCG
>JBGPHB010000436.1:0-5037 GCA_041484155.1 Bryobacteraceae bacterium | reverse complement strand
TACTTGCAGCCGTCTCTGCCAAGTCCAGAAAGGAGTCCCTCCATGTCCGAAAAGGAAAACATCCAGTTCGCCGAACAAGCCATGGCCGCTTTTAACGCGCACGATCTTGATCGGTACCTGCAAGGAATAGACGATTCTTACGTGGGAGAGTCAGAAACTATGCCTGGTCCCATTCGCGGGCGGGAGGGAGTGCGGCAGACTATAGACATTCTTCTCAAGGCGTTCCCCGATCTGCGAGTCGAAGTTGAGCAGATCCTTGCGAGTGGGGATCACGTCGTGACTCGCGTGCACCTGACAGGAACACATAAAGGCAACTTTGCGGGAATTGGACCCACGAACAAGAGCGTTAGCTGGCGCGCCTGTAACGTGGTTGAAGTACGAAACGGCAAGGCGGTTCGAGGCAAAGTTTACGCCGATAATGCTTCATTGTTCCAACAGCTGGGTGTCTTGGTGCTCCCCAAGGCGAAGGCCGCTGGATAAGTCAGCGCCCCGTTTACTTCGCCTGGCAGATCAAGATGGTATGGCTAGGGCAACCGTGAGCGCGTTTCGGGCTTTCACATAAGCCGCTTGGGCAGTAATTTCGTGCTGGTGCTGAATAAGAAACATTGCCCGATTCTTGGCCGTCAGCGGAATGAATTCGAACGCCACCATCATTTCGCAGGTTGCTCCCGCGAGATCAGTATAGATTGCGAATGTGAAGCGCAATCGCTGCTGTAGACGTTTCAGGCTCGGCTTATGGTTCGCCATCGCGTCACCTCCAAGGGGTTCTACATAACTAACTAACTTCCTGGACCTGGACCACTTTCGCACCGCATCTCGAGCACCACGCGCCAACCATGGGATGAATGCGGCCGCCGCACAGGCACGGTATGTCCAGTGCGCTTCCCATGGGATAGGGTTCACGCTCGTGGCTTTGCTTTGTCACCTGATTCTCGATCACTACAATAGTGTTCATGGCAGGGGGCTCCCTTCGATCACCTGAGCATCGAAAGTGCGGACGCGGTGAAAGATCATCGCCGTGTGCCGACTCCGCATCCGCACCTGGGTGAGATCTCTCAGTGCCTGCTTTAGATCGGCGATATAGGCTCGACATCCGTGGACTCGCGCCACACAGTCCTCGCAGGTGTCCAGGTGTTCGAGAAGCGTGAGATCCTGGAGCCTCCCCATGGCCTGAAGCTCTATGACTTCATCATCAATGCCACAATGTCCGCGCTGATTTTTCATGAGCGCTCCTGCCTGGAAGGAAGAGGAGCGTCCTGCGCTTGCGGATGCGACGGGGCTCTAGGATCGAGGTGCCTCAAACTATGACAGGGTACGAAGTGAAATGCAAGGCCGAAAGAAGAATGTCCAGGTGCTGCTTTAAACGCGAAAGGCTCCGATGACCACGGGCGGCACGGATCGGCTGGGGAAGTGTCGGACTTGGTTGGTCGGCAGCATGGATTACATTCCGAAAATGGAAATGCGGCGCACCAGTTCGGCTCAGCCCTAAAGATTTTGGTTTTCTCGTCGATGGACTAACGTGGAACAACGCCGAGAGCATCGGTTAAAGCCGGACCAGACTGCGACGATCAAGGTAACGGGGTTGAGGCCTGGCCCCGCCTTACACGCATCTGTGCTCGACCTCTCTGGCAGCGGGATGCGCTTGCGCACTGAGGTGCCGGTGCCTTGCGGAGCAAATGTCGAAGTCGAGGTAAATGCTACGGTCGCCCAAGGCACCGTATGCCGCTGTGAACCCGAACAAGGCTCCTACGAGATCGGAGTTCAGGTGTCAGAGATATCTCTCGTGTCGAAATCTTGACGGCGATACCTTCCCATCCGACTATCCAGGCAATGGATGCAATTCTCTCGCCTCGAACTGGCCGGCGTGAAGAATACTAGCCGTCGTACCATACCCGGCAAGTCCCAGTACTGAGACTATTGGCGGACAGGTTGGGTTGTGAAACCGGCGTTAGTCCGCGCATTCTCAGTCATGGCACTCTTCCCTATGTTACTGGTGGCCATCATAGTCATCGGGCTCGCACACACAATCGCGTTCCACTATCGGTCCAGAGCAGCGCAGCGGCGCAAGCGCGAAGCCATGCTCCGGGTTGCTTTCCACGGGCGGACAGACCCGGATTGAGCGAGAACGCATTCGATTGTGGAAATCGGGAACTCTCGCGTGTCACTCAGGTTGCGTGACACGGAGGCTTCCACGTTGATGCGAATATCTTTGTGCTATCCTTCCTGACGGAGGGTTCCAGAATGCCTGAGCCAAAAGAGCAAAACGTGCCAGAAGAACTGACCGATAAGCAAGCGAGCCTGACGGAAGAGCCAGCCGGGGAAATTTCAGAAGAAGAACTCGCGGGTGCTTCGGGTGGGAGAACCATCAGAATTACAAACATCCGGGCGAATGCCGTCGCGATCGGGGTTTCGACAACCTTCACCACGGCGCAAATACAGGCCGAGCCCAAGAAGTGACTCGTGTCGCACGCGTAGCGCCCTCTGCGCCAGAGGTTTCGTTAACTGAGGCGGGCTTGGGTCGCACGGCTAGCGGCTAATGCAAAGGAGCTGGCGACCCCTGGGGTGACGCCACCGCGCCTTTGTGATATTGTGCCCATAAAAGGAGTCAGCAATGCTGAATTGGCTGGTTCGCTTGTGGCACCGACTTGATGGCTGGATTCACCGTCGGCCAGTTCCGCCCTCGTACCATCGCTCAAATCTCCACGGGCGTCATCGCTAGAATACCCCCATCAAAGATCCTCCACGATCAGAGGCTCTCATCTGCCAGACTTGTCAGATAGCGATGCGGTGTTGGCGCCGCGACGGTTACGGAGCGGTTGCTCTACCTGGCTAGCGGATCCGGGCGGACCTGGAATCTCACGATCTTGCCCTTGGTGCCCTTGCCGCCTTCGATGTGCCACACGAAGTGCGTGCCGTAGTTCGAGTACAGCGCACGGCCTTTCCATCCGCCGTTTGGATCGTCGATGCGGCCGTCCATGCCGCGCGCGTAGAAGCCCAGCGGATAGGGGATGCGGAACGTGGTCCACTCTTTCGTCTGCGTGTTCAGCGCCAGCAGCGAATCGGAGTTCGAGCCTGTGGCGAACGGCGTGTTGGCGCCCAGTCCAATGATGTTCTTTTGATCCACCCAGTTGTAATAGTGGAAGTCGGCCGGAACGTCCGTGCCCTTCAGCTTGGGGCCCGTGGTCTGATACAGCGTCCAACCTTCCTTGCACTGGCTGCCGTCGGTCTTGCCCGGACCATTCAGGTCCTTGCACTTGCGAACATCGAAGCTGGCCAGGTGGCTGCTGGCGGCCAACGCCGTCCACACAACGCCATTGCTATCGATGTCCACGCCGCGCGGATCGAAGCCCGGTTCCGGCACCTGGAAGATCTGGGTCTTGCATGACGCCGGAGCGTCGTTGCCGCGTTGCATTCGAATCAGGTAGCCCGGGTAGACCTCGGTGATTCCCCATACGGAGTCGTCAACAGGGCTCGGGATGACGGAGTACAGGCTATAGCTGATCTGCGAATCCAGCTTGGGATCGTAAGGCACCGGCGCCGCTTTTCCTTTCCCGGCACCGGGTCCTCCGGCGGTGTCACTGTTGTACAGGACGGAGTCCTCGCCGCCACGGCGAATCGGCACGATGTTCCAGGGTTTCGTGATCTTGCCATCGCCGTTCGTGTCGACCACCTGGCCGCACCAGCCCACGGCCTTCTGTTCGTCCTTGGTTTCCTCATAGATCTTGGTGTCCACCCAGCCGACGATCGGGCCGCTCAACTCGTTGAAATACACGGTTTCATCCGGATCGTTATCAAATTGCAGGTGGTGCGTGGAGAAGCACGTGTCGATCAAAGTGAATTTTTGGGTCTTGGGGTCATAGTATCCGGTCTGCCGGCCGCTATTGCGAAGTGGAAACAGCGAGGCGTACTTGTTGTTCGGATCGCTGCACCACGCCGGATCCTGACCGCCGCGAATCTTGGTCGTCATCCACACCCGGCCCTTGCTGTCGAACATCGGATTGTGGGGATCCGCCGGATTGTACGGCGGGTTCGCCCACAAATGCTCGTTGCCCCAAAACATCGACGGACGGCCCGGCGCGGGGAACCGCGAAGGGACCTTCTCTTTGGGTTCACGCGTCGGGATTTCCATCGCGAAAGTGTTGTTCTCTCTGGGATCCATTACCACCAGCTGGCCGTGTCCCGCGTTGACCGCATACACGCGCCCGCCACCGTTCACGTTCGGATGCTGCTTGTCGGTGGAGACTTGATCGTGCATGAAGGAATGGTCATCCCCAACGTCCCACAATGTTGCCACGATGTTGCGCTCGATGCCTTTCGGGCGCGCCGGCGCTGGCGGCACTTCGCCTTTGGCGATGCGCTCGGTCCAGTCGGAAAACGTCTTGAGGGACGGATCCTTCCCCTGATTGACCAGCACCGAATACATGTTGGTGCCGCGAACCCCCACTCCGAGGCGCCACTCCCAGGCTTCGGTGTGGGTCTTGAGCTCGGGTTTAGCTTTCAAAACATGGTCCACGTCACGCGTCAAGGCATTCCCCAGTTGATGGCAGAAATTGCAATCCGATTTGAGAGAGTTGATCCAATGGTTCTGGGACAGCATTCTCGGTCCCACGCCGTTGCCTTGAGGTCCGGTGCCAGGGAAAAGGTTCTTGGCCGGCGGCTC
This sequence comes from Bryobacteraceae bacterium, assembly GCA_041484155.1. GTDB lineage: Bacteria > Acidobacteriota > Terriglobia > Bryobacterales > Bryobacteraceae > Palsa-187. The sequence goes on along the minus strand of JBGPHB010000436.1, from coordinate 377 downwards.
CATCAGGGAGAGCCAGTAGTTGCCCGGATAAACTTTCGCGGCTTCTTGCGGCGTCTTGGCGGCGGCCGCTTTGAGCGTCACCTGGGTCGTGGCCGGCTTCATCTCGATGGGCGTCGAATCGACCAGGCCGTAGCCTCTTACCCAAACTTTGTAGTTCGCGGTTGGCAGGTCGGGCAGCATGAAGCGGCCTCGATCGTCGGTGACGACAATCTTGATAAACCCGGTCAGCAGATCCTTGGTCTCGGCGATGACCCACACGCCGGCCTCGGGACCCTGCGGGCCCTGGACCACGCCGGTGATGAAGCCCCCGGCGGTTGCCGGCTGGGAGGCTTTCTGCTGAGCGCTAGTGGGATGAACGGCGAACGTAGCGATCAAGC
>JBGPHB010000435.1:0-5049 GCA_041484155.1 Bryobacteraceae bacterium | reverse complement strand
CACGCTGGCTCGCCGCGGTGGTCACAATGTGCTCGAGCCTGCGTACTTCGCCAAGCCCGTCATCGTCGGTCCGCACATGGAGAATTTTTCGGAAATCGCCAGCGCGTTTTACGAGTCGAAGGCTCTGACGCGAATCGACGAACCTGGCGCGCTGGGCGTCGCCGTCGCTCAGTTGCTGGATGACGTCTCCCGCCGGACGACGCTCGGAGCACGGGCGCGCGATGTAGCCATGTCCAAGCGCGGCGCAGTGGCTCGCATCGGGGAAGCAATCTGGCGTGCCTGCGCCGACGGCGTTCCCAATGCGCCGCGTCCACTACTGGCGCGTCTTGCACTGACACCGTTGACATGGCTGTGGCGCGCCGGGCAACGGATCGGCATGAAGCGGGCTCGCCGGACTCTCCAAACTCCCGTGGTGAGCATCGGCGGACTGACCATGGGCGGGACCGGAAAGTCGCCGATGGTGGCGCACCTCGCCGCCCGCCTGCGCGAAGCGGGACGGAATCCTGCGATTCTGACGCGCGGCTACAAGCGGAGATCGCCAACTCGGGAGCTTGTAGTCCCGCGCGGCGGAAAAGCAGCTACCGAGTTTACGGGAGATGAAGCGCAGATCTTCGTTCGAGCGGCGGATGCGCACGTTGGAGTCGGCGCGGATCGATTCAACATCGGGCGTCACATCGAACGGGACTTGGCGCCGGACATCTTCCTGCTCGACGATGGATTTCAGCATTCGCGCCTGCAGCGCAGCCGTGACGTGGTTTTGATTGACGCGCTGGATCCGCTGGGTGGAGGCGCCTTCCCTTTGGGGCGAATGCGGGAGCCGATGGAGAGTCTGGCACGCGCCACCGCCATCGTCGTCACGCGTGTCGAGCCCGGCCAGGACATATCCGGAATTGAGCGCCTGCTCCGGCGCTACAATACCGAAGCGCCAATTTTTCGCTCTCAAGTGATCCCTCGGCAGTGGGTGGACCTGGAACGGGGCGCGACCGAGCCGGGCTTTAGGAGGGTAGCGGCGTTTTGCGGGTTGGGCGCGCCGCGATCCTTCTGGCGTACTCTCGAACAGTTGGGCCTGGAAGTAGCGTTTCGCTGGGCGTTTCGCGATCATCATCATTATCGTCCGAAGGATTTGAAGCGGCTGGCCGAGCAGGCAACGGCCGCCGGCGCCGAAGCTCTGGTGACCACTGAGAAAGACGCGATGAACCTGACTGCGGATGCGCCGGCCCTGGTGGCGCCGCACAAGCTGTGGTGGCTCAAGATCGGCATCGAAATCGAGAGGGAACAGGAACTCTTGCGACACATTTTATGAGGACCGCCATTTTCGGAGGAACCTTCGATCCGATTCATCGGGCTCACCTGGTGGTGGCGCGCGAGGCTGCCGAAACATTTTCGCTCGATCGTGTGCTATTCATTCCAGCCGCGAATCCGCCGCTCAAGGAAACCGGCTCCAACTACGAACACCGCTATCGCATGGTGGAGCTGGCCTGCGCGGGCGAGCCGAAGTTCGTCGCCTCGCGTCTGGAGGAAGGGCAAGCCAAGAGCTATTCAATCCACACCATCGAGCGAGTGAAAGCGATGGGTGGCGAGGTGTTCTTCGTGATCGGCTCCGACGCCTTTGCCGAGATTCGCATGTGGCATCGCTGGGAAGACGTGGTAAAAGCGGTCGACTTCATCGTGGTGGCGCGTCCCGGGCACGTATACACTTGCCCGCCCGGGGCGCGGGTGCATCGGCTGGAAACCGTGGCGCTCCCCTTCTCCTCCTCCGAAATCCGGCAAGCACTCACGCGCGGAGAAACCCCGGCAGAACTGCCCCCCCCGGTCGCGAACTACATCCATGCGCACGGCCTCTACAGTAACGCAGGCCCCGGCCTGCAGTGAAAGGCATGCCGGGTGATATGATTGGCCCAAGATGAGATTCAACTTTTTTCTGAGTCTGCTTGCCGCCACGCTACCGATGCTTGGGCAGCTTCCCGCTCCCAACCAGGCAGGTGTTTCCGCTGGACACGAGCATTTCACCGTACACGACCTGGAAGCGGCCACTCGTTTCTGGACCACCTTGGGCGGCGTGCCCGCGCAATTGGGACAGATCAAGCTGATCAAGTTCCCTGGCGTGTTCATCATGCTCCGGCAAGGCGAACCCAAAGACGATCGAACCACGGTGATGAACCTCGGCTTCAAGGTCAAGAACCTGACCGAATCGCTGGCCCGATGGGAATTGGCTGGCGTGAAGCCGCAGTCCGTCGCTAAGCCGAACGCCTATTTGACGGCACCCGATAACGTCACCCTGAAGATCACAGAGGACCCGTCGCTTGCCGCGCCCATCGCAAGCGATACTCTGGAAATCAGTGTTTCGAATGTCGCGGAGGCGCAGGCCTGGTATGCGAAGTGGTTCGGCGCCAATCCGGTCAAGCACGGTCGCCAGACCGTGGGCGACATTCCCGGCTCGAATCTCACATTTTCAGAGACCAAGGGCACACTCGCTGGTACTAAAGGACATTCTCTCGATCACATCGGATTCGAAGTGAAGAACCTCGAGGACCTGTGCAAGAAATTCGAAGCGGCCGGGATCAAACTTGACCTGGCGTACCGCAAGCCGGGCAACGTCCCATTATCGGTCGCTTTTGTCACGGACCCCTGGGGAACCTACATCGAGTTGAACGAGGGGTTCGCCGCGGTTCAGTAATCGCAACTCCTTCGGAACCTTATCCGCAATTCGGCGTCTTAGAACTTTACAGCCATGACAACTCTTTGGCAGGATGTCATCTACGGCTTCCGAATGCTGCTCAAGAAGCCGGGCTTCACCGTGGTGGCGGCCTTATCCCTGGCCCTGGGCATCGGCGCCAACACAGTCGTCTTCAGCCTGATCAACACGACGTTGCTCCGGCCGCTGGGCTTCCCCGATCCCGACAAACTGGTGGTCGTATGGACCGCCCCGCTCCAGCACCGCGATCAGCGGAACACCGTCAACGTTTCGACTTATTTCGCCCTGAGGGATCGGAGCCGCTCTTTCTCGGCGATTGGAGCGTTCAATGGCGTACCGCGGAACCTTGGCGCCGAACAGGACGGCGCTCCAGCGGAACGAGTGGTAGGCCAGACCTTCACCCCCTCCATGTTCCAGGCGGTCGGAGTAAAGCCGCTGCTCGGCCGCACGTTCACTGACGCCGAAATCCAGATCGATCATGTTGCCCCGGTCGTGGTCCTCAGTCATAAGCTCTGGCAGCGCCATTTCAATGGTGATCCAAACGTCGTCGGAAAAACCCTCATCATGGACAAGAAGCCGATCACCGTGATCGGCGTCATGCCGGCAGACTTCACGTTCTTTCAGGACAATGTCGAATTCTGGGAGCCCCTCGAGATCAGCCGCCCGCAGGTCCAAAGCAAGCAGGGCTTTTTGGTTGCCATCGGGCGTCTCAAAGAGGGCGCGTCCATCAAGCAGGCCCAAGCCGAGATGGATACCCTGGCCGCCCAACTGGCCTCGGGCGACCCCGAGCGCAATCAGGGAAACGGCGCCTGGGTACAATCCCTGCAAGAGGCCGCGTACGGATACTTCCGGTCGCCGCTGCTCATTTTGCAAGGAGCGGTCGCCTTCGTCCTGCTGATCGGCTGCGCGAACGTGGCCGGCCTGCTGCTGGCCCGCGCAGCTTCGCGCAGGACCGAAGTGGCGGTTCGCACCGCTTTGGGAGCCGGCCGCTGGCGCATTGTCCGCCAGCTCCTTACCGAGAGTTTCCCGCTCTCCCTGCTTGGCGGGGTACTGGGTGTTTTTCTCTCCTGGGGAGGGCTGAAGCTATTCATCGCCGCGGCCCCGCCCAATTTTCCACGGCTAAATGAAGTCTCCCTCGACGCCCGGGTGCTCGGATTCACGGCGCTCGTCGTCATTCTGACAGGAGTGATTTTCGCGATCGTCCCGGCGATTCAAGCCTCGAAACCGGATCTGGTCAACTCGCTCAAGGAGTCCGGCCGGAGCGGTACCGACAGCGTAGCCCGCCAGCATCTGCGCAGCGTACTGGCGACGGCTCAGATCGCCCTGGCCCTGGTGTTGCTGATCGGCGCCGGCCTGATGATCAATAGTTTTGTGCGCGCCCAGAGAGTGGATCTGGGCGCTAATCCCAAAGGTCTGCTCTCCTTCGAATTTCGCTTTCCGCAGAACGAAGCCATCAAGCCGTTCGCAAGGTATCGAGGAGTCGGCCTCTGGGATGTCAGCCCCCAGACGACCCTTACTTTCGACCGCATGTTTGAGCGAATGCGGAGCCTCCCCGGAGTCGTGTCCGCCGCGGGCATCAACCGGCCTCCTCTGACCGGCGAAGGAATCCCGATGCCCTTCCTGATCGAGGGCCGCCCGGCGCCCCCGCCCAGTGGCGCCGATAAGGAACAACCGCAGACCGCGGGCTATTTTGCGATCACTCCAAACTTCTTCGCCACCATGAAGATTCCCGTCTTGCGAGGCCGGGATTTCAACGCGCAGGATACGGCCGCGGCACCCTCGGTCATCATCATTAACCAGACGATGGTCCGCCGGTTCTTTCCGAATGAAGATCCCCTCGGCAAGCGCCTGACGCTCGATTTTGTCCCCGATGAACGGCCCCGCGAGATCATTGCGATAGTGGGCGATACTATCGGCGATCGTTTTCAGACCAAGCAGACACCCCTCGTGTATGTGGCTCACACGCAGCAGCCGCCGCGCTGGTTGGGGCCCTATTGGAATGACCGAGCCGCGATGACCTTTGTGCTTCGAACCTCCGGCGACCCCATGAGCATGGTCACCGGCATGCGCCGCGCCGTGGCCGAAGTGGATCCCAATAAACCCGCCGCGAACATCCGAACCATAGAAGAGTATCTCGACCGGCAAGTCCAGTATTTGCGCCTCTATATTCTGCTGCTCGGAATTTTCGGTGCGGTCGCGGCTGTGCTCGCCGCCATCGGGATTTACGGAGTGATGGCCTATTCGGTCGCCGAGCGCACGCGGGAAATTGGCATCCGCATGGCGCTGGGCGCGGGCGCGCGCGATGTATTGGCGTTGGTGGTCCGCCAGGCGCTGCTGCTGGTCTCGATCGGCCT
>JBGPHB010000434.1:0-5056 GCA_041484155.1 Bryobacteraceae bacterium | reverse complement strand
TGTCTATGCCGGCGTGCTGGTCGACCATACACAAGCAGGCGTGGAGCACTCATTACGGTGGGATGTTTTACCGGTGCGCCTCCGGGCCGGCAAGCAACACGCGAAACTCAGCCTGCTCGCCTGGAGCCGTCACCTCCGAATCATCCTGGCGTCGGCCAACCTTTCCGAGCCGGGCTATCGATCTAACTACGAGGTTGCCGCAGCGGTTGATCTGACCCCCACCGATGCAAACGCAGAAATGCTTGGAGATGCTATTGCGTTTCTGCGACGGCTTATCATGCTCGTGCCGGGAGCGTCGCAACACCCGCCCGAGGTTGGTCGGGCCGAGGCATTCCTGAGCCACGTGGAGCGACAGGCCCAGGGATGGAAACAGAACCGACCAGGAGGAACGAGGCAACAGCTGGTCTTCACGCTCCCCGATGCCGGGAAGGACAATCCCGCCCGCAGCAGTCTGGAGGATACGATCGAGGCTTGCCGGCGTCGCGGGGGATCGCCTCGCGAAGCATGGATAGCATCGCCGTTTTTCGACTCTGACGACCCTAGTAGTCGCGTAACAGCATCATTGTGCAAATTCATGGCGCGAGGAAGTCGGCGTGAGCTCTCGTTTTGTGTACCGGCCATTCGCGATAACTCGGAAGCAGTGCCTCGGCTCGCCGCGCCCCGCGCCCTCATCCTGACGCCGCTGGCTTATCAAGGCAACGTCATCGTCGAGTTGCTCCCCGCCGTAGACAGCGACAAGAATCGCCGTGCGTGGCACGCAAAAATGTTGTCTCTCCGCACAGAAGAATACTCTGCCCTGATGATCGGCTCATCCAACTTCACATGCGCGGGGATGGGCGTGGGGCAATACAGGAACACCGAGGCTAACCTCCTCACCATCGTTGGTATCGAGAAGTATGGCCGGGAGGCTGGCCAACTGGACTCGGTGTGGCCAGAGATGGAGAAGGTAGACGATCCGGAATCCGCCGAGTGGCTGGGCTCGCGGCCAGACAGCGACGAGGAGGAGCAGGCGACGGCTCCGCCCTTGCCCGCAGGATTTCTTTCGGCGACCTACCGCGCCGGGACAAAGCGACGAATCGTACTCCGACTAGAGCCGGGCCAACTTCCGGAGAAGTGGCTTGTTCGGGCATGCGGACCGGACGACCAGGAGCTTCTGTCGTCTTCCGATTGGCAGGAGCGCAGTCGCCCGACGGTCGTTGAACTCATCTGGCAGGCGGTCCAGCCGCCGGACAAGCTACTTGTGCGGTGGGTTGAACATGAAGGCTTTCTGACGCTCAATGTGGAGGACAGTCGCGAACTGCCGCCGCCCGCGCGATTGGAACACATGTCCGCCGATGACATGCTTTGGATTCTGGCGGCAACTGACCCAAGCGCGGCGGTTCGCGCCTGGGCCGGTCGGCAGCAGTCCTCCGATCTTTTCGAGGCCGACCTCGACTCTGCGAGTCCGATCGACTTGGACCCGCTAAGGCGCTACGACCTTCACGCCACGTTTTTGCATCGCATCCGCCGCCGGGCCCGCGTCCTTGCGCAGCTGCGTTCGAATCTGCAACGGCCCGTGTGGGGACAACTGGCACTGGAGTGGCGGTTGCGGGGCATGGTTGGGATCGAGCCGCTTGCCGATCGCCTCGTGTTGGAACTCGCAAACGCAAAGGGGGCGGCCGATGAGGCATTGCTGACCATTGTCGACTTCCTGATCATGCTGCACGAGGTCGACTACCAGCCGAGCGACGGATCCCTATCCAAAGCAGAGTTTGACAAGGTGTTTCGATCCTTCCTCGCAGACCTCGCGGGCAAGCTTGGAAAAACAATCGACGCGCATCGCGCTAACGTTTCCGAGGATGTGACTTCCTTTTGGAAGCGAGTGGAGGAACGATGCCGCGGTTAAGGGACATCTACGATCCGCCGCCGGAACTGGTGTTGGGAAAGCGGCTGAATGTCCGTATCCCAGAAGCTGACCAAAAGCGTCAGCGCGCGGAAGTGGCCGGAATCCTCAACCGGCTGCGCAATCAGCCAGGAGTGATCCTTGCCGACGAGGTTGGCATGGGTAAGACATTCGTCGCGTTGGCGATTGCATACTGTTTTGCGGTGAGCAGCCAGCGCGGTCCCGTCATCGTCATGGTCCCCGCAAATCTGGTCGACAAGTGGGAGCAAGATCTTAAGACCTTTTGCGAGCTTTACCTCGATACTCGTCATCCGGTGCGAAAAGACCTCGCTACACCGGCGGAAATCACCAGGTCAACATCAATTCGCTACGGCGTCGCCCGGAACAGCGTCGAGCTGATGAGGCTGCTCGACGACCCGTTCCGCGAGCGGTGCCACTTGATCTTCCTGCCGCATGGCGCTATGGCGCGCCGTCAGACCGACAAGTGGATCAGGCTGGCCTTAATTGCTGAGTCCCTGCGCCGTCACGGGCGTGGTCAGGCCAGCCGCCTCATCCAGGTCAAGAAGCAGATCCACCGCTTCCTCGCCGAACTGCTGTGGGCGATCGGCGAGGAGCGCGCTCATGACTGGGGGGCGGATCTCTGGCAGAACCTGCTGCAGAACCACCCGGAAGCGTGGAAAAGCATCTACAACGATTCTGTTAGAGACGAACGGAAACGGCTTTCTGATGACCCCGTTCCTAAGTCAGTAACAAGGGCTCTCGGTCGGATTGACCTTGCTCCCCTGGCGGAGGCACTCAAGCAGATGCCTGTTCGGGCCCGCGGAGGCGATGCGCGCGTCGCCGAACGATTGAATGCCGCCCGCAAGGCTCTTCGGCAGATCGAGGAGGCGCTGTGGAAGGACCTGCTGGCTCAGGCTCGCTGGCGATCTCCGCTGCTCGTGATGGACGAGGCCCATCATCTCAAAAACCCGGATACGGCTCTCGCCCGACAGCTTCAATCCCCGGATTTGCAGCAGGACCTGCGAACAGGAGATGGTGCCATGGCCCGGGCTTTCGATCGGATGCTGTTCCTCACCGCCACCCCATTCCAACTCGGTCACCATGAGCTTTTAAGTGTCCTGGATCGTTTCGGAGATGTGAAGTGGGACGCCAATGAGTTGGGAAGTGCGGATAATTTCCGGCAGCAGTTGGCAGACCTCGGCAAGCGCCTGAACGACAGCCAGCGCACTGCGATCGCTCTTCAGCGAAGCTGGAGCCGTCTGCGCCCGGAGGACTGTGGCAGCGACATCGAGGTTTGGTGGGAAGGACTTCTTGGGTCGTCGCGAGAATCTCTTAACCACCATCAGCGTGCCGTACTGGACGCTTTTGACGCGGCGAAGCGGTGTCGGGATGCCGCCCAGACAGCCCTTCAACCCTGGCTCGTTCGTCACAACAAAGGCACTCACTGGGCAGGCACCTCCATTTGCCGCCGGCAACGGGTGGAGGGTGGGGCCGTAGCCGGGCATGAAGAGTCCGGAGGATTACCAGTGCCACCGCAGCAACTATTACCCTTCTACCTCGCTGCCCGGAGCAACGTTAACCCCGGAAAGGATCTGCTCGGCGAGGCATTGTGCTCATCCTACGAGGCCTTTCGTTCCACACGGCAGAATCGCGATCCAGAGAAAGATGAGCAGGACGAATCGGCCACTCCGCAGGCGGATCTGTCCCATGCAAGTTGGTATCTCGGTGAATTCGACCTTGCGCTTGCGCGTTGCAGTGGATCGACCCATCCAAAGATTCATGCGACGATCCGGACCGTCGTTGATCTGTGGGAGGCTGGCGAGAAGGTACTCGTGTTCGCCTTCTATAGAAGAACTTGCCGCGCTTTGCGAATCCATATCAGCAATGAGATCGAGCGGCGAATCATGTCGGCGGGGCAGCGTCGGCTTCGAGAAGCAGGCCGCGAAAGCGGGAGCAAAGAGATCGAAAGTCTGTTGGAGCGCATCCAGAGGCGTTACTTCGATGATGCGGATTCCCCTGGACGGCAAGCCATTGACAACGCTATCGGCGAGATCATGCAGGCGCGTGCGGCACCACTGCAAGCGGCTGAAATAACCACGGAGCAGCGCGATACCCTGACGGACGTAATGCGCCGCTTTCTGCGTGTATCGACAACTCTGATCCGCTGTTTCCCGATCACGGAACTGGATTCGCTGAAACCGGCTGAAGCGGTTGCGAGAACCCTGGACTACACGGACGGTTCGGGCGTATCCTGGCTGGGAAAATTCGATGGCTTCATCGAGTTCCTGACCGAACGGTGTTCCAGCGGCGAACGGATGCTTTGCCTAGAGGCGGCGAGTCGAACGCAAACCGGCGGTATTCGCGTGGAGAGTGATGAAGAAGGTGGCGCCGATGCTGATGCGGGCACGGTCACACTCGCCAATGTGCAGGTGGCGACTGGTATCACGCGGCGTGACACCCGAGCCCGCCTGATGCGAGCCTTCAACACTCCGTTTTTCCCCGACATCCTGGTTTGCAGCGAGGTCATGGGGGAGGGAGTCGATCTTCAGCGATTCTGCCGCCATGTCATTCATCACGATCTCGCATGGAATCCCAGCACAATCGAGCAGCGAACCGGTCGCATCGACCGACTGGGATGCAAGGCCGAGGGACTCCAGTCGATCGTTGTGTATCTCCCATACCTGGCCGGTACGGCCGACGAGCGGCAGTTTCGGGTGATGTCCGATCGGGAACGGTGGTTCCGTGTCGTGATGGGCCAAGATGAGGTTGCCCGGCTGATAACGCCTGAGTCGAGCGGCGCCATTCCGCTGCCCGACGCCATAGCGGACGAGCTGAGTTTCAAACTTGACCTTGATGCGCGGATAAAGAGGTAAACCATGTACGCACGACGAGCAATCCGCGAGCGCTCGGGAAGCCAGGGTTCGTCGCTGCCGATTCGGAGGCGGCATCGCGTTAACGCACCTGCCGAGTAGGCAGATGCGCGGCCTCCATCTCTTCGTATGAGGAACGCGCATCTGCTTGCCCGGCCAGGTGGATCGGATTGCACCTCAGTCGCGCCGAATGTATCTTCGACGCTTCCCTGTTTGCACAAACAAAGCCAGTCAGCTTGCCGGATGCTCAACCGGCACACGGAGGACATGGGTCGACATGCCCGGCAACGATCCCATCAGCATG
>JBGPHB010000433.1:0-5059 GCA_041484155.1 Bryobacteraceae bacterium | reverse complement strand
TGTCAAACCTGATTGGAAACGCGATTAAATTCACACACAGCGGCAAAGTAGCCGTCGAGGTCGGGAACTTCACCGATGGCCCTGGCACCTTGCATTTCTCCGTTCGCGACACCGGGATGGGTATTCCTTCGGAAAAACACAAGATGATTTTCGAAGCCTTCACTCAGGTGGACGGATCCACCACCCGCACTTTCGGCGGTACTGGACTTGGCCTGACCATCGTCAGCAAGCTGGTCAAAATGATGGATGGGCGTGTCTGGGTGGAAAGCCGAGTGGGCGAAGGAAGTACCTTCCACTTCACGGCTGTTCTGGAGGCGACCCCGCAACGCTAGAGCATATTCGCGATTCATGTAGCTACATGCCCGCTTGCTAACGCGCGCGGTTCGGTGTCAACATGGTCGGAAATCAGCCACTCAGGAAGCGGGCCACAGCAACTGCGAAATAGGTCTAGCAACCCCGCCCTTACGGGCGGGGCCTGGAGTTTCTACATTTCGCAATTGAACCCCGCCCTGACGGGCAGGGCTTGCCGGGGTGTTGCGGGATGTTGTAAACGCACGACAAAGCCCCGCCCGTCAGGGCGGGGTTCTCAACCCTGGGCTTAGCCCCCGCGAATTCTAAAGCCGGCGGATCAGGAGCTCCCGCTCGTAAACCATCTCAGGCGGCAGGCGATCGTGTAATTCGATGAAGAGCTCTTCGTGTTCAATCACCTCGCGATGCCACGTGTCCCGCTCGAAAGCCTGTAATTGATCGAAGGTCTCCTTGGAAAACTGGAGCCCCTTCCACTCGATGTCCTCGTATCGGGGCATCCAGCCGATGGGCGTTTCTTTCCCCAAGGCGCGGCCGTGAGCGCGGTCCACAATCCATTTCAGGACGCGCATGTTTTCACTGAAACCCGGCCACAGGAACTTTCCGTTGGCATCCTTGCGGAACCAGTTCACATGAAACAGGCGAGGTGTTTCGCTGAGCGAACGCTGCATGGTGATCCAGTGCCTGAAATAGTCGCCCATGTGATAGCCGCAGAAGGGCAGCATGGCCATCGGATCGCGGCGAACCTTACCAACGGTACCCGCGGCGGCGGCCGTCATCTCCGAGCCCATGGTCGCGCCCATGTAGACGCCGGCGCTCCAATTGAAGGCCTGATACACCAGCGGCATGGTCGTTGCCCGGCGTCCGCCAAAGATCATGGCGCTAATCGGCACGCCGTTGGGATCCTCCCAGGCAGGATCGATGGTCGGACACTGCGCCGCGGGAGCGGTGAAGCGGGAATTGGGATGTGCCGCTTTCGCGCCGGTTTCCTTGGCAATTTGAGGCGTCCACTTCTTACCCTGCCAGTCTAAACATTCGGCGGGCTGCCCGTCCGTCATACCCTCCCACCACACGCCGCCTTCGGGGGTTAGAGCCACGTTGGTGAAAATTGTATTCTTTGCCAGCGTATCCATCGCGTTCGGATTGGTCTTGCGCGACGTGCCAGGGGCCACCCCGAAGAAACCTGCCTCCGGGTTGATGGCGTGCAGCCGGCCACTCGAGTCCGGTTTGATCCAGGCGATGTCGTCGCCCACTGTCCACACCTTCCACCCCTCGAAGCCCTTGGGCGGAATCAGCATGGAGAAATTGGTCTTGCCGCACGCGCTCGGGAAGGCGGCGGCAACGTAGGTCTTTTCGCCCTTCGGATCTTCCACGCCGAGAATGAGCATATGCTCCGCCATCCAACCCTCGTCGCGGGCCATATTGGAAGCGATGCGCAGCGCGAAGCACTTCTTCCCGAGCAGAGCGTTCCCGCCGTAACCGGAGCCGTACGACCAAATCTCCCGCGTTTCGGGGAAATGAACGATGTACTTCTCCGCGTTGGAAGGCCAGGGCACGTCCTTCTGGCCACGTGCCAGCGGAGCGCCGACGCTGTGCAGGCACGGCACCACGCGTTTCTTGTCCTTGTCGATCTCCTTGAATACGGGCAGTCCGATGCGCGCCATGATGCGCATGTTCACCACGACATATGGAGAGTCGGTGAGCTGAACGCCGATTTGCGACATCGGGGAGCCGACCGGGCCCATGCTGAATGGCAGCACGTACATGGTGCGGCCTTTCATGCAGCCGCTGAAGAGCCCCTTCAGCTTCTTCCTCATCTCGAACGGGTTTTCCCAATTGTTCGTCGGGCCGGCGCTGTCCTTGGAGTGCGAGCAAATGAAGGTTCGGTCCTCGACCCGGGCGACGTCGCTCGCGTCGGATCGCGCATAGTAGCAACCGGGCCACAGCTTCTGGTTCAGTTTGATGAACGTGCCACTCTCCACCATTTGGGCGCACAGCTCGTCGTATTCTTCCTGGGAGCCATCCACCCAATGGATTGCCGCCGGCTTGGTCAGCTCGGCCATCTTCTCGACCCATTTGAGAAGATGCTTGTTTTCGCTTAAAGGGAGGGCTGGGTTGCGGAGCACCGCAGAGTCAGTTTTCATAAACCCTGAATAGACAATTGTAATATGAGCAGCCCCGGCCTGGCTGGATTGTATACTCGGGGTATGGATGCGGCTCTTCCTGTCGCGATGCGGTGGCTGCACTTCGCCTCCATCGCGGTGCTTCTGGGCGGCGTGTTTTACGCCCGCGTGGTCGTCGGCGACATGGCCGCGAATTTCAAGCCTGTGGCCTATACCGCCATCGGTGGAATCCTCGTCTCCGGGCTCTACAATTTCCTGAGCAAATCGACGTACCCACCGCACTACCATATGTGGTTTGGAATCAAGGTGCTGCTAGCGCTCCACGTGTTCTCGGTCATTATCGTGTATAGGGGCAAGCGCCGATTGCTGACCGGAGCCGTCATCTCCGGAGCGGTGATCCTGGCACTTTCGACCTACCTTAGGTGGATCTCTCTCATCCCATGAGCAGTGGCTATATAGCGCTTCGCGAGCGTGCCGCGTGGCTCGATTTGTCCAGCCGCGGAAAGATCCGCGCCTCAGGCGACGACCGTGTGCGCCTCCTGCACGCCATGACCACCAACCACGTCGAAAAACTGAAACCCGGCGAAGGGTGTTACGTGTTCTTCCTGAACGCGCAGGGCCGGATTCTGGGTGACGTGAACCTGTTGTGCCTGGAAGGCTACATCCTGCTCGACACCGAGCCCGAGACTCGCCAGAGACTGTTCGAACATCTGGATCGCTACATTATCGCCGACGACGTCACAATTGAGGACCAAACGGATCGCATCGGAACGATCGCGGTAGAGGGCCCGGAAGCTGCGGCGGTGCTGGCACGGCTCGGCGCACCACTCCCGGAGGCGCCCTATTCAACCGCCCCCTGGGGTGACAGGACCGTAGCGCGTCTCAGCTCCACCGGCTCGGATGGTTACTTCTTGTTTGGCTCGAAGGCGGAGTTGACGGGGGAGCTTTCCGCAGCGGGCGTAGTCGCCGCGTCGCCCGAGGACGCCCGAATCGTTCGCATCGAGCATGGCCGTCCCCGTTATGGCGAAGAGATCACGGAGCGATACCTCGTCCAGGAGACCGATCAGTTACAAGCCATTCACTTCAGCAAGGGCTGCTACCTGGGACAAGAGATTGTGGAACGTGTCCGCAGCCGTGCCCAAATCCACCGCATCCTGCGCCGTCTGGAAATCGAGACGTCCGAAGTTCCGGCGGCGGGCGCCAAACTAAAATCCGGCGAAGCCGACGCGGCCGAGATCGCCAGCGCCGCATTCTCCCCGGCGCTGGGCAAGACCGTGGCCCTGGCATACGTCCGCACGCAGTTCGCGGAGCCGGGAACCGAATTCTTCCTGGGAGAGGCGCGGGCTCGCGTCGGCTAACCCCGCCCTGAGAAGCTGTAGGGAATTGTCCTCTTTTGTCCTCTCAACCCGCTCCCTTACGGTCGCGGTTCGGTAAGCGGCTGATTGCGCAGGGTGCCGATATCGGGCTGAACGAATTCCTTACACCTTCTGACGGGCGGGGCTTTAACCTATGCGGCGACAAGCCCCGCCCGTCAGGGCGGGGTTCCCACACCCACCTTGCTCTTCACCGTCCTTCGATCCAGGCCAACCCTCCGCGCCGTCTCCTCGTAGCTGCCCGTTTGCCGATACACGATGGAGCAGTAGCGCGACAGCAACTGCTCCGCCGTGAGGCGGCCCGCCCGCAAATCTTCAGCCAGCGCTTGCGCGGGATCGTCCGATGTCGCGGCACGCGACGGCCGGTAGTCGCGCCGGATCAGCACGTTCTTCACGCATTGCTCCAACTCGCGATAATTCCCGGGCCAGGGATACCCCGGCTCCAGATGCTCGTCGATCCACTCGGCCACTTCTGAGGCGAGCGCATCCCCTTCGTCGCCCGCTACTCTTCGAGCCATGTACACGATCAGATCCCGCATCACATGCGGGGAATCGGCGAGCTGTTCCGCCAGCGACGGCGTCGCGATCTGATCCGAGCAAAGCCGGTAGTACAGATCCTCACGAAATCGCCCGCTACGGATCCCCTCGGCAAGATCGCGGTTGGTCGCGGCCACCAGCTTCCCTCGAAACTCCAGCGCCTTGGTTTCGCCGACCGGATGGAACGTCCGAGTCTCGATCACGCGCAGCAGCTTGACCTGAATCGCGGGATCCAGATCTCCGAGCTCGTCGAGGAACACCGATCCAAGCGGAGGGCAAGTCTCGAGCCACCCTTTCCGGTCCGCGATCGCGCCCGTGAACGATCCGCGCCGGTGGCCAAACAATTCCGATTCCACCAGCGTGGGCGAAAGCGCCGAGATGTTGATCGGGAAAAACACCACGGTGTCGTCGTCCGCGAAGGCCAGCCGTACATCGTCGAACGGCACGTATCGCGATTGTGCGATCGCGCGAGCCGCCAGCTCCTTGCCGGTGCCGGAAGGGCCCGTGATCAGCGTCGCGAAGTCGCCCATGCGAGCGTAGAGCGTCCGCCGGTAGCGGCGCATGTCGTGCGTGAAGATCGATTGCCACACCGCCGCGCGCATCCTTGCGGCCGGCAGCGAGCCGCCAATGATGTACCGGAAGATCTGTTCAAAGGCTCGCTGGATCTGCCGGAAACACGCGAAGGTATGCCGCGGCTCGTGTCGCGTCGGAAAGCTCACG
>JBGPHB010000432.1:0-5064 GCA_041484155.1 Bryobacteraceae bacterium | reverse complement strand
ATCGGCTCGGTCACCGGCAAGATAGGGCCGTCGAACACGGGTCAATTCAGAAGGGACATTGGTGTCCAGGAGGAACGCGCTCATAATGCGATATCGCGGCCATAGTCAGCGTCTCTTTCAAAATCCATGTCGAGACCTTTGAAAGGAGATTCCGCGGACAACTGAGCAAGGCTTTTCTTGCCAGGCGGCCGCTGTCGTTTGGCCGAAGGCTGCCGAGGATCCGTCGCGCGCCGGGCTCGGACGCCCTGCACGATGATTTCGTCAACGGATCGGAAATGTCCGTTCTGCAGCTCTTCCTGCACGAGGCGCTTGGTTTCCGGTTTGATTTCGATGGTCATGTCAGAACCGCCACGCGGGTCGAGGCAAGCGTCAACTCCATGATCTCACGCCCGGGCTGACTAGTGCGGCGCTATTCCAGCCGGAATGTCATACTCACGTTCGCCGTCACGCTGATCTTACCCAGCGCCACGGTGCCCGCCGAAGCGATACCTCCGCCCGCGTTCTGATAGACATTCTGCGCCGTGAAGCTGCCGTTGCGGTATCGGCCGTACCAGGAGCCGCCGCCGTAAGAGGAGCTGGAGATTCCGACGGGCTTGTCGTTCACCTTCATGCCTGCGGTAGCGGCCAGGTCGCGCGCTTTCTCGAACGCCGCTTTGGCGGCTAGAGCCCTGGCTTCATCCCGGTACTTGCGTAGCTCCGTGGTCGAGAATTCCACGTCATAGATGTGATTCGCGCCGGCGTCGAGGACCGCGTTGAGAAGGCTCTCGAATTGAGAGACGTGCTTCATCGTCACAGCGATCGTCTTTTCGACGATGTAGTAGTCGACCACCGCGCCATTCCCGCTTTGGTAGGTCATATCGACCTTCATGAAGTCGGTCTGGATATCGCCGGGGTCGACGCCCAGCTTCTTGATGGCCTCGATGACGTTTCGAACCATAACATCGTTACGCGTCCGGGCCTGGGCAAGGACCTTATCACGCGATTCAACCGCGAGCGAGAGCCGGACACGATCCGGGGCGACCAGGATTTCGGCGTCTCCGGTGACCGCGAGGTGGGAGTCGGTCTGCGCGAAGAGGGGGAGAGACAGCATTACGAATGCGAATTGCTTCATACACTGATAGACGCATATCACGATCGCTTCGTGGCGTTGCTAAGGCTTTTTCCTTGCGAGGGTGGGGCGGGCAATCTTGCCGGCGAGCCGGCTTTCGTGCCGGCTTTTTCGGATAAGAAAGCCGGCCTGGAGGCCGGCTCGCCGCCAGGACTGGCTGCCCCACGACGCGTCCGACGAATGTTGGCCTCAGAGGGGTCACTAATGCCGTAGGGCGATCATTGGGTCGATTCGCGATGCTCTGCGCGCTGGAATGTAACCAGCCAAAACTGCTGCGCACAAGAGAGTCGCCACCGCCAGACTCAGCGCCAATGGATCGTTGGACTTCATCCCGAAAAGGAGAGAATCCACGAGTTTTGAAGCGGCGAACGAGGTGCTCAGGCCGATCGCGAGCCCGACGCCGGCTAGTACCAGGACACTGCGCAGTACCAGCCAAACCACGCCGCCGCGCGGCGCCCCTAGCGCCATCCGAATGCCGATCTCTCCGGTGCGGCGGGCCACGTTGTAGGCCATGCTGCCATACAAACCGACGCAGGCGATCGCCAGCGCCAGAATCGCGAACAAGCTGCAGAGCCGGGCAAAGGTGATTTCTTGATTTATGGTCTGCTCGATCTGCACGGTTTGAGTTTTGACGTTGGCCACGGGCACGCGCGCATCCGCACGCTGTACGATTTCGCGAACGGTATTGACGTAGGCCAGCGGATCAACGGACGTGCGCAACGCATAGGTCATCTGGTTCAGCGGGGGAACAGAACTCTGGTTGTACGGAATGTACACAACCGGCGGAAAATCCTGTTTCAGTGAGCCATAACGCGCATTCTTGGACACGCCGACGATTTCCAGGTCGCGCGGATGGGCGTCTCTGGGGCCACCCAGCGTGAGGTGCTGTCCAATCGGATTCTGATCCCCAAAATTAGCCTTGGCGAACAACTCGTTCACCACTGCAACCAGCGGTGAGCCGGGTTGATCGCGCTCTCCGATTTCCCGGCCGAGCAGGATCGGGATCCGCATCGTCGTGAAGAATGAAGGTCCGACGCTCAAGATGCGATTCCCCGCGCTCGGATTCGGCTGCGAGCCGGCAACGCTGACCGGTTCGCTGAAAGCCCCGCCCCCGATCAGAGGAAGATTCGAGAGACTCGCACTGCGTACGCCGGGGATTTCGCTGAAGCGTTTTTGCAGGTCGCCGTAGAAGACTGCGATTTCCGGATCCCGGTGTCCGGCCTGCCGCGCGTTCAACTGAAACAGCAACACATTGTCGCGGCTGAAGCCAAGCTCGATCGATTGCAAATTCGACAGCGTGCGCAGGAAGAGCCCTGCCGCGACCAGCATCGGGAGACAGAGGGCGATCTGAGAAACCAGGAACACCTGGCTCAGGCTGACGCGCCAGAACGAGTTCCTTAAGCGGGTGGGTTCGCCCGATTCCTTCAGCGCCGGGATCAGGTCCACGCGTGTGGACTGGATCGCTGGCGCGAGTCCAAATAACAGACCTGTCAAGAGCGAAAGTGCCATCGTCGCGCCCAGCACGTGCCAGTTCAGGTCGGCGCGAAAGGTGAAATTCGGACGGCCGTTGGCCAGCAGCAAAGTAAGGAAGCGGATGCCCCAGGTTGCGAACAACACGCCCAGAACCCCGCCCAGGAATGCGAGCAAAACGCTTTCGGTCAGCAGTTGCCGCACCACCCGGAGCCGGCCCGCGCCCATACTGAGCCGTACGGCGATTTCGCGCCTGCGGGCCGCGGCGCGGGCCAGCAACAGATTGGCGATGTTGGCGCACGCGATGCCGAGGATCAGCGCAACCAGCGTCATTAGGACGTAGAGCGGTCTTGAATACTGGCGTCGCAGAACGTCCAGTCCGCCCCCGCCTTCCTTGATCACGAGCGCGGGAAGATCCGCACGCTCCCGATCGTTGGTTGCCGTGCCCGCCACCCACTGGTGAAACGGCCCGGCCAGCGCGGCCTGAGCTTGCGCGAGGCTGGCTCCGGGACGCAGGCGCGCCATTACCTCGATCCAATACGTATTCTGGTCGAGGTATCGCTCGGCGAGGCCGCCGAACGGACCTCTCCCAGTCTCCAACACCAGGTTGGAGTGCATGGGCAGGTAGCAATCCGGAGCCGCCGCGGGATCGACGCCGAAGAATTCAGGCGGCGTGACCCCGACCACGGTGAAAGGCACGTTGTTGATGAGAATGGACTGGCCAGACGCATTCACCGCGCTCCCAAAACGTCTTTGACTATACGCGTAGCTGACGACAGCGACGGGCGGCGCTCCGGCCTGATCGTCATCGGAAATAATCAGCCGCCCGGCCGCCGGGGGAACGCCGAGTCCGTGGAAATAATCGCCCGATACGTATTCGCCGATCGCAAGGTCGGCCTGTCCTTTGATCGTGAAGTTCAGGTTACCAGCCTGATAGTAGGAAAACACGCTCGAGAAGACGGTGTCGTTTTTCCGGAAGAGCTCAAACGCGGGGTACGGGAAAATGGCGCCCGTGAAACCCTTCTGCGGATCGATGTAGGTGCTGCCACTGGTGCTGATCATGCCGTGCATGATGGCGACGCCCTTGGCTTGTTTGCCCGCCTTGCCTTGCGGCCCTCCTCCGCGGGCCTGCGCATGCCAGTTCAGCATCACCAGCGACTGGTGGTCCGAGACTGGTAGCGAGCGCAGCAGGATCGAGTCCATAAAGCTGTAGATCGCGGTGTTGGCCCCGATGCCGAGCGCGAGCGAAAGCGCGGCCAGTGCGGTGAAGGCGCGGTTGTTGATCATCGCTCGCAGGGCGTAGCGCAGGTCCTGAGCGAGTTGTTCGAAGAGCGTCCAGGTCCACATGGCTCGGCTGTCCTCCTTGAGTAACGCGACGTTGCCGAATTGTGTGTGCGCGGCCTCGGTGCTGCCGGAATCACGCTCCTTCAGCGCGAGGTGATGACGCATCTCCTCATCCAGCTCTTGCTCGAACCGGCGGCGGCGCAAGTAGTGGGCGACTCTCCTTAGGAATTCGAGTATCATGCCGGTTGAATCACGCGGGTGATGGCTTCCATCACGCGTGCAAACTCCGCGATTTCGGCCGCGAGCTGTTTTCGGCCCGCTGGGGTCAGCCGGTAGAAGCGCGCTCGGCGGTTGTTTTCCGACTGTTTCCACTCGGCTGCGACCCAGCCTTTGATGAGCATCCGCTGGAGGGCGGGATAGAGCGATCCTTCCTCGACCCGCAGGATCTCCTCCGAAATCTGCTGGATATGCTGAGCGATGCCGTATCCGTGCATCGGCCCGACCCGCATCAGGGTCTTGAGAATCAACATATATAAGGTTCCGGGAGGGATCTCGGTTCGCGCTTCCATAGGTAGACTATACAATAGTTAAACGATGGAAGCGAGAAAAAGTTCCGAGAGATTTGCCCCCGCCCTGACGGGCGGGGCTTGCAGGCGTTGTAGATTGGCAGCGATTGGCGGGCCGCGCGCGGTCGCAAACGCGCGACAAGCCCCGCCCGTCAGGGCGGGGTTCCACTGTCATCGCTTCGGCGTGAGCCGCAGGAGACCACCAGTAGCGAGAACGTACACCGAACCGTCCGGGCCCTGCCGTACGTCGCGAATCCGCTGCTTGAGATCGACCAGCAGCTTCTCCTCGGCGACAACGCGATCGCCTTCCAGCACCAGACGCACCAGATGCTGGCCTGCCAGTGCGCCGACGAACAGGTTGCCTTTCCACTCCGGAAACACGTTGCCGGTATAGAACATCATTCCGGAGGGCGCGATCGAGGGTACCCAGAAATAGACCGGCTGCTCGACGCCCTCCATGGCCGTCTTTCCGTTTCCGACCGGCACGTTCTTGCGTCCGTCCGTGCGTCGCGCGTCGTACTGCCGGCCGTAAGAAATGTCGGGCCAGCCATAGTCTTTTCCAGCTCGTATGATGTTGATCTCATCACCGCCCTGTGGGCCATGATCCGTGGCCCACAGTTCACCCGTGGCCGGATT
>JBGPHB010000431.1:0-5064 GCA_041484155.1 Bryobacteraceae bacterium | reverse complement strand
ATTGCGGGCAAGCGTCCGCCAACGCTTCCGCTGTCAACAACACCAGCAGTGTCCCCAGTTTTTTCCCCGCGTGTAGCTCCGCGTCGGGAAAAAATCGGGGACACTGCTGGTGACGTTGACAGTGGAGCGGTTAGTAGACGCTTGCCCGCAATGTCCCCGATTTTTGGTTAACTCATATGATCGTCGACTTGGGGCGGTTCTTGGATTCCGAGCGGCCGTACTGGACCGCGCTTGAAAAGTCTCTCGATTGGCTCGAAGGCCCGGATCGAAAAATGTCGATCGAGGAGATTGAGCGCTTTCACGGTCTGTACCAGCGTGCCTCGGCCGATCTGGCGAAGGTGACAACACTTGCCTCCGAGGGAGAACTGCGCAGGTACCTGGAATGGCTCGTTACCCGCGCCTATGCCGAGATCCACGAGGCTCGAGATCGGCGCAAATTCCGGCCCTGGCGCTGGTTCACGACCGATTTTCCGAGGACCTTTCGCCGTCACGTCCGCGCGTTCCAATTGGCGGTAGCCCTGACCCTGGTTGGCAGCGCCTTCGGCGCCCTCGCCGTGCGCATGGATCCGGAAGCAAAGTCGGTGCTGATGCCGTTCGAGGGCCTGCAGATGTCCCCCGCCGAGCGCGTCGCGCGGGAACAGCAGCTGCAGGGGAAGCAACTGACTGGGAAAAAAGGGCGATTTTCCGCGGAGCTAATGACCCACAACACGCAGGTCGCCCTCACCACCATCGCCCTGGGCATGACCTTTGGATTCGGAACGATCGTGGTGCTCTTTTACAATGGCGTGATTCTCGGCGCCGTCGCGCTGGACTACATCCAAGGGGGCCAGGGCGTGTTCCTGCTCGGCTGGCTGCTCCCGCACGGAGTCATCGAAATCCCAGCGATCTTGTTGGGCGGGCAGACTGGACTGGTCATCGCGTATGCCCTGATCGGCTGGGGTAGCCGACTCTCTCGCGCGGAACGGCTCCGGGCGGTCTCGCGCGATATCGTGACCCTCGCCGGGGGTGCGGCGCTCATGCTGGTGTGGGCGGGCATCGTGGAAGCCTTCCTCTCGCAATATCACGAGCCGGTGATTCCCTACGGCCTGAAGATCGCGTTCGGCTTGGTGGAGGCGACTTTGTTGACGCTCTTCTTGTCCAGAGCGGGCAGGACGGCCAAGTGACTCCGAGCACATTACTCATTCGCACTCCGGAGGGCGTAGAGTTCGCGCTGCCCCTGGCCGGACCCTTCAGCCGCATGCTGGCGCTCGCCGTCGACATTGCGGTGATCCTCGTACTCGGCTCGGCTCTGCAAAAAGTGCTGGACCCGCTCCGGGTCTTTGGAGAGGACCTTGCGCAGGCGGCCGTGATCGTCGCCTATTTCGCGATTTATCTGGTCTATGGCGCGCTCACCGAGTGGTTCTGGCGCGGGCAGACGGTCGGCAAGCGGCTGCTGCGGCTGCGCGTCGTGGACGCGAGCGGATTGCGCCTGGAACCGAGCCAGGTGATTGTGCGCAATTTGATGCGTTTCGTCGACGGCCTGCCGGCACTCTATCTGGTGGGGGGAATCGCTTGTGTTCTTAGCCGCCACCGGCAGCGCCTGGGGGACCTGGCGGCAGGCACTGTGGTGGTGCGGACGCCCAAGCTGGCGCGGCCCGATCTCGACCAGTTTCGGAGTGGCAAATACAACTCGCTGGCCGAACAGCGTCACCTGGCGGCGCGCCTGCGGCAGAAGGTAACGCCGGAAGTCGCCCGTCTGGCGCTCGAATCCCTGCTGCGCCGCGATCAGCTCGCTCCGGAAGCGCGCCTGGCCGTCTTCGGCGAGCTGGCCACTCATTTGCGTTCGCTGGTTTCCTACCCTCCGGAAGCAGTGGAACAGCTTGCCGACGAACAATACGTTCGCGACGTGGTCGAGGTCCTCTACCAGTAGCGCAGGCCCCGGCCTGCCGTTTTCATTCATTGCAAACCCCCCGCTATTTGTGGTGTAGTAGAAACTGATGAAGTGTCGTCATTTTCTGGCATGCTTGCCTCTATTCCTGGTTCTGGCGTCCTGTAACCGCGATCCAAAAGCCCAGGCTCAACGGTACGTGGAAAACGGGAACAAGTTCTTCGACAAGGGAAAATACAAGGAAGCATCGATCATGTACCGGCGCGCCCTTCAGAAGGACCTGCGGTTCGGCGAGGCCTATTATCGCCTCGGCCTGACCGATCTGAAGCTGTCCTCCTATAGCGATGCAGTCCGCATGTTGCGGCGCGCCGCGGAGTTGCAGCCCTCCAATTCCGATGCGCCCGCGAAGTTAGCCGACCTTTTACTGCTGGCCTCGACGCAGGATCAGTCACATTCGGCCGAGTTTCTCAAGGAAGTAACGGAGCTGAGCGCCAAGTTGTTGCGCCAAAACCCGAACTCCTTCGACGGACATCGCTTGAAGGGTCAGCTGGCCCTGCTGGCCAAGGACGCGCCCGGAGCGCTTGTGGAGTTCGAAAAGGCGAATTCGGTAAAGCCCGATCAGCCGAATCTGGTCGCGGCGTATTTTCAGGCGCTGGTTGCCAACAACCAGCTCCCGGATGCCGAGAAGCTCGCCCGGCAGATGATTTCCAAAACGAAGAATTTCTCGCCCATCTACGACCTGCTGTATCTGCAGTACGCCCGCCAGAACCGGATGACTGAGGCTGAGCAAGTGCTCAAGCTCAAGGTGGAGAACAATCCGAAGCGCGCCAACTATTTATTGCAGTTGGTGGGGCATTACTTTCTGGTGAACCGGCGGGCGGACATGGATGCCACGATCGAGCGGCTGACGAACCAGAAGGATTTTCCAGAGGGCCGCTTGCTGGCGGGCGACTTCTTCTTCTACCGTGCCCACGAATTCGAGCATGCCCGCGAGCAGTATGAGGCGGCGATCAAGGCATTTCCCAAGGACAAGGCGCCGTATCAGAAGCGTCTGGTCGAGTTATTTGCCACCACCGGCAGGAACGGAGACGCCAACCAGCTTCTGGCCACGATTCTGAAGGACAATCCCAAGGACTCGGATGCAATCGCCATGCGGGCGGCGCTGATGCTGACCACCGGCAACCGCGAGCAGGTGAACGCGGCCGCCAACGACCTGCAGTCGCTGGTGACTAAGAACCCCCAGAATTACCGGCTTCGGTTCGACCTGGCGAGGGCGTTTGTTGCCAAGGGCGATATTGAAGCGGCACGGCTGCAATTGGAGGAGGCGATCAAGATCCGCCCAGACCTTACCAGCGCGAGGGAGCTGCTGGCCAAGGTTTATCTAAGCAAGAGTGATCCGACTAAGGCACTGAAGGCCGCCGACGATATCATCGCCCTGGAACGCAACAATCTTCAGGCGCACCTGATCCGGTCGGTCGCGCTGATAGGGATTCACGACAACGACAAGGCGCGGCAAGAACTGGATTTCATCACCAGGACTTATCCGAAGAACGCCGAGGCGCAGTACCAGATTGGCTATCTCGCTTTTGAAACCAAGGATTTCAAACAAGCCGCGCAGGTGTTCGGAGACCTGTACAAAGCCAATCCCCACGACTCGCGCGGTCTGGTGGGAGTGACCGAGACGATGGTTGCCGAGAACCGTATGAACGACGCCATCCGCGAGCTCCAGAAAGCGCTGGAGCGCGAGCCGCAACGCGCCGATTTGCAGCTATTCCTGGCGAACCTGTTCTCCCGGTCCGCGCAGTATGACGAGGCGATCCGGATCTATCAGGCGCTCAGCGATAAAAATCCTAAGTCGGCGGACATGCTGCTTCGCCTCGGAGAGGTGCACCGGCGCAAGGGCGAGCTGAACCTGGCGATCGATTCGTTCCGGCGCTGCAGCCAGGCAGCCCCCAACGATACCAACTGCTTGCTGGCGCTCGGCATGCTGATCAGCGGCACTGGCAAACCCGAACAGGCAAAGCCGGTCTACGAACAGATCCTCAAGCTCCAGCCGGATCAGCCGTTGGCGCTGAACAATCTGGCGTATATCAAGGCGGAGGAAGGCGCGGATCTGGATCAAGCGCTGACCCTGGCCCAGCGCGCGCGGCAGAAGGCGCCCAACTCATCGGAAATCGCCGACACGCTGGGTTGGATTTACATAAAGAAGAACCTGAGCGAGGATGCCGTTCGAGTCTTCCACGACCTGGTCGAGAAGAACCCCAATAATTCCACGTTCCATTATCACTTCGCCATGGCGCTGCTGCAGAAGGGCGACAAGCTGTCGGCGAAAAAAGAGCTCGAGGCCGCGATGCGAGCCAACCCCAAGCCATCCAAGGACGAGGCCGGCAAGATCCAGGACCTGTTGCAAAAGATCTAGCCCGCGACCAAGGGACCAGCCAGCTCGTGATCCGTTCCCCGTCGCTCCCATATGTCGTCCCGTTTGGTGTGTTGCTGGGTTTCCTCGCCCTGCATGCGATCGCGCCGATCCCCGACCTTCAGGACCAGGTCTTGCGGCTCGCGAGCATGGCGGCGGCGCTGCTGTGGTTTGCTCGTCCGGTCCTCGACTTCCGCGTACAACGGTGGGGAGGGAGTGTCCTGATCGGAGTCCTGGTATTCGTCGTGTGGATCGGCCCCGACCTCCTTTTCCCGGGATATCGCCGGCACTGGCTATTCGAGAACCCGATCACCGGCGCGGCGCAAACGACGCTCTCCGAGGCTGGGCAGCTCCGCCCCGGCGTGCTGGCGTTGCGCACGCTCAGATCCATCGTGACCGTACCCATCGTCGAAGAGTTATTCTGGCGTGCCTGGCTGATGCGTTGGCTGGTCTCGCAGGATTTCCGCCGGGTGCCGCTGGGCGCTTATGCCCGCCTATCGTTCTGGCTGGTGGCCGTGCTGTTCGCCTCAGAGCACGGCGCCTACTGGGACGTCGGTCTGGCCGCCGGCATCGTTTACAACTGGTGGATGATCCGTACCAAAAGCCTGGGCGATTTGATTTTGACGCACGCCGTCACCAACGCCTGCCTGAGCGCATACGTCGTGGTGGCGGGGAAGTGGGAATATTGGTTGTAGACTGGGGAGTGGGAAGTGGGGAGTGGGGAGTGGGAAGTGGGGCGCACATTCTGCCACTACCCACTACCCACTACCCACTACCCACT
>JBGPHB010000430.1:0-5081 GCA_041484155.1 Bryobacteraceae bacterium | reverse complement strand
TGATGGATGGCCCGCGCAACCCGCACGACATCATGAGCGTGCTCGGCGAGAAGGAACTGCAGAAGTACCTGGTGAACGAAATCCAGGAAGTCTACCGTCTGCAGGGCGTCAACATCAACGACAAGCACCTGGAAGTCATCTCCCGGCAGATGATGCGCTGGGTGAAGGTGGAGGACATCGGCGACACCGAGTTCCTGCCCGAGGAAGTCGTCGACAAATTCAAGTTCCGCCAGGAGAACGCTCGTGTCTCTGACGCGGGCGGCCGTCCGGCGGCCGGCAAGACCGTGCTGCTCGGAATCACCAAGGCGTCGCTGTCCACCGACTCGTTTATCTCCGCGGCTAGCTTCCAGGAAACCACGCGTGTGCTGACCGAAGCCGCCATCAACGGCAAGGTCGACTACCTGCGTGGCCTGAAGGAGAACGTCATCATGGGCCGGCTGATCCCAGCCGGTACCGGCATGGCCTACTACCGCAACGTGAAAATCGCCGGCGAGGACATCGAAGAAGAGATGGCCGGCGAGCAAGAGGCAGTCCCGCTCGACGTCATCCCCGGTTACGACGAGGAGACGCGGGCGCTGTACGCCGGCGGTCTGACGGAAGCGGAGCCGGCCACCGAAGAAACGCTCGCCGAGTAGCGCTCCCCGGGCATTAAGGGCCTGCCACGTCACGGGACTTAACACGAAGTTCGTGTTACACTGACTTCGTGTTGAAGAACATCACCATCACCGTCGAGGAAGACGTGGCGCGCTGGGCACGCCTGGAAGCCGCGGCGAAAGAGACGTCGGTCTCTAAGCTTGTGGGGCGAATGCTCGAACGCGAGATGCGCGCGACCGACGAATACTGGAAGGCCCTGGATCGCTCGACAAAACGCAGCAAGAAGGGTTGGCCGATAGACGCCGCCAACCGTCTCACTCGCGAGCAGGCTCATGAAACGTACTGCTCTATTACTACGACCGGTCGGACCCGGCCAAGTATGAGGACGCGCAGACCTGGGTGAAGACCCTGTGGTCGCTGCATGCGGCGCGGACGAGTTGGCAGGTACTGAATGAGTTCTACGTCAACGCGATTCGCAAGATCGGGATCCCGTGACGGAGGCACGTGCAGCCACGGAGGAATTCTCAACGTGGCAGCCGCACGCCTGGAATCTGGCTATGTTGCACCGAGCCTGGCACTGGTGCGACCGGGCTCAGATCAACTTCTGGGACGCACTGATCCTGGCCGCCGCCGAGCAGAGCGGCTGCCGTTGGGTGCTCAGCGAAGACTTTCAGTCGGGCCGCAAGTTCGGCCCGGTTACCATGGTCAATCCCTTTGAGCGAAGCCCTGGCGAATTCGGTCTAGCCTGATGCCGCTGGTACGTTCCCTGCGAGATCTGTTGGTCCGTCTCGACGAGCGGCTTTCTCACTTCGACGTAGACAGGCATACGGCCGAATCCGCTCCGCCACGCGATCGCTACGACGAAATCGTGGCGTTCGTGCGCTCGATCGACCTCCCCGGTCCTGACGCGCGCCAGTACCTGGAAAACCACATTACCCGTATCGGCCGAACCCTGACGCTGGTGCCGCCGCCCAAGTCTTCCAAGAGGGTGCTGGAGTTGGGCGCCTATATGCACATGACGCCCGCACTTCAGTGCGTGCTGGGCTATACGGAGGTGCGGGGAGCCTACTTCGGCCCTCTCGGAAAGGTCGATGAAAAATCCGTCACGGTGGGGGGCAGGGAAGTCTTCCACTGCTTCGTGGACCTGTTCGATGCCGAAAAGGACCGCTACCCCTACGAAGACGGGCGTTTTGAGACGGTACTCGCCTGCGAGATTTTCGAGCACATGCTGCACGATCCCATGCACATGCTGATCGAGATGCATCGTGTGCTCGAAGAGGGCGGGGCCCTCATCCTGACGACGCCGAACGTCGCCAGCTACACGGCCGTGGCTCGCGTACTGGAGCAGAGCGGCAACCCTCAGCTCTATTCTAAATATCCCTATCCGCTGGGTGAGTTCGCCGACACCGAAATTCCACACGTTCGGGAATACACGCCTCCGGAATTGCGCGAAGCGATCGAGTCCGCCGGCTTCGAAATCGAGAATCTATTTACCGAAGTAATTGCCGGTTATAATACCGATCTGTGGGTGAAGAAGTTCCTGGAAAACAACAAATACTCTTCGGCCCTGCGCGGAGAACAACTGTATTGCATCGCTAGAAAACGGAGCGGACGCAAGGTGATTCGCTATCCGCATTTCCTCTACGACGGGTGCTGAAGACTATGAGTGACACGGGGTTAATCATCGCTGCCGCCAAAGAGGGCGATCATGACCGCGTCGCTGCTTTGCTGAATGGAAACCCGTCGCTGGCAAACGCGAGTAACATGCTTGGCTCGCAACCCGTGCACGCCGCCCACTTTGGAGGCCACCGTCATGTGGTCGAACTGCTCTTTGACAGGGGCGTTAAACTGGACGCATTCCTTGCAGCCGAGCTGGGGATGCTTGATCATGTGAGAGCGACGCCGGATGCAGTGAGCGCCTTTCACCCCAGGGGAAGTACGGCGCTTCACGGGGCCTGCTACTGGGGTCAAGTCGCGGTGGCCCGTTTCTTGCTGGACAACGGCGCAGATCCTGATGCCGTGACGCGCGACAGCTTTCTGAAGATCAGGCCCCTTGGGTCCGCCGTCGCGACACCCGACGTGCCGAATCCGAGCGACCGGGAAGACACCGTGATCGAGCTGGTGCGCTTACTGCTCGATCATGGAGCGGACGTGAATGGCCGCCGGGGCGACGGGTTGACCGCCCTTCATGCGGCGTCGCACCGCGGGCACATCAGAGTGATCCAGTTGCTCCTCGATCGAGGCGCGGATCGCAAGATTCAGGGCCGTCGCAAGCTTCCGGGCTATGAGGGTCCCGTGCCGCATGCCGGCCAGACGGCCTTAGACGTGGCGCTTGCTCAAGGCCAGACTCAAGCCGCAGCTTTGCTCCAATAAGCTAATCTCAGGACCGTGAAATGACGATGTAGGCGGTATGTTTCGCAACGCCCTGATTCTTCTTCTCGCGGGCGCCGTATGGGCGCAGAGCCCGGAATCCGATCAAAAGCCAAGATGGCAGCCGGGGTGGCCGTGCACGGGCAAAGAGCCGTCGTTTGACCCCAGCTATGCCCGCGTGGCCGAGGCGTCGGGCGGCCAGATGTTTCTGTTCGACCGCTCCGAGGCCGGCCGCTCGATGACTATCTACCAGTACACCTCCAAGCATCCGGCGACGGTGGCTCGCGCGGCGGGGAAGCTCGAGAAACCCTACGAGGATATTCGCGTGCCGGTCGATTCCACGATCGACAGTCTGCTGGTATCGGTGACGCTGCAGTGCATGCAGACCATTACCATCTATGGACCAACCAGCGCCGAGATCAAGCCGGAAGAATTGGGTGGCGAGAACAACTGGTTCCGCGCCGGAAGAATCGCCACTATCCCCAAGCCCCAGCCGGGCGTGTGGACCGTGCGTCTCCAGGGCGCCGGACCGTACTTTCTCGTGGTGCAGGCGCACACCAGCTTTGGGCTGCACGCGGTGGAATTCACACCAGCGCCGCCGAAGCTCGGCGCGGACCAGACGCTCAATGTGACAATCAATGCTCCTACGGCTGACGTACGCTTTCGCCTGGTGAGTGCCGCCGGCGAGACTGTGCAGCCACTTGTGCTGAACGAAGTGGGGCCGAGTCGCTTCTCAGGCAGCGTCGTGCCGGCAGTTAGCGAATTTCGCGTGCTGGCCGAGGGCACCGACGAACTAGGCTACGGGTTTCAGCGCGTCCATCCGCCTCTGATCGAGGCAAGGTCCACGGCGCCCTGACGGAGCGACAGCAGGCCGGGGCCTGCGTTACGCTGCTGTGAAGAGGCATTGTTGCTCTGCGTAGTGCGGCCCGAAGTGTTCCAGCTCGACCGGATAACGCCGCCGCAACTCCTTGGGCGCCGCGCTCCGGGCGCCCGAGACCATGGCCTGAAGTTGGAGCGCGTTCACGAAGCTTTTCGCACCGGCGTCGTTATTCAGGATCACAAACATCGACTCGGCGTAGCGGCCGATGTGCTCGATCCGCTTGGCCCACTCGGCGAGTTCTTCTTCGGTGTACAAATAGTCATGCTGGCGCAGCCGCACCGCGGAACGGTCGTATGCGCCCAATGAGTTCTTCGGATTTCGCCCGTGCAGCCGAACGTAGCCGACGCTGGAGGTGAGAAACGCGGTCGGCGGCATCGCGCGCATGTATTCGGGTTGGTCGATGTTGCAGAAACCGACACGATAGTCGAGGAACGTGCCCACGGCTTCCTCAGCCATCCAACTGCTATGCCGCATCTCGGCCACCAGGGGGAATTCGCTGAATGCCCGCCGGAGCCGGATGAAAAACTCCCGGTTCTCCGCCGTGAAGCGGAACGACCAGGGAAACTGGATCAACACGGCACCCAACTTGTGGGCCTTCAGCAGCGGCCAGAGACCCTCTTTGAACATCGCGACTTCCGAGTCTTCCAGGATACGCGCGTGCGTGAACCGCTGGTGGAGTTTGGCCGTGAATTGAAAGCGTGGGTTGCTCTCCACCTTCTTGATCCAAAGCTTCACGACTTCCGGCTTAAGCGGTTGATAGAACGAACTGTTAATCTCGACTACATTGAAGTGCCGCGAGATGACTTCCAGGGAGTGAGGGCCTCCAGGATGAGGCTTCGGGTAGACGACTCCATTCCAGTGCTGGTACGCCCAGCCGGCGGTTCCGATTTGAGGAGTGGCGGACATTTGATGCTCCGTGTTCGCTATTTGTTCGCTACACCATAATAGCGAACAAAAGGCGAATTTGTCAAGCCCCCAATTGCTTGTAAGAAAACCATCCCAGGGCGGACTACCCTCCATATGATCGAAGTCCGAAATCTGGAAAAGAACTTCCGCGGTGTCCCCGCGGTAAGAAGCGTCTCGTTCAAAGCTCCCGACGGGGCAATCACAGGCCTGCTGGGAGCAAACGGCGCCGGCAAGACCACCACGCTCCGGATGATCTGCGGCGTGCTGAAACCCGAGTCCGGGTCGGTCGTCATCGACGAGGTCATCTCAACCGGTGACCGGCGAGGTGTTG
>JBGPHB010000429.1:0-5090 GCA_041484155.1 Bryobacteraceae bacterium | reverse complement strand
GAAGGCGCACTCGATGGGTTCATCCCCAAGCGATCTTGATTCCTCGAACCGGCGGCGCCGGAACTGGGTTTGACTGTAGTCGTCGGACAACAGCGGAAAGATATCGTACTTGTAAGCGCTGTCGTAATGAATGAGGTTGAATGAACGACCGTGCTGCAGAGCATCCTTCATCATTCCGGGGTCCGCGTAAAGGTCGGCGCTCAGTTGGGCGGCAAACTCTTCGACCTGGTCCAGCCGGATGTCCGCTACCAGGTCGACATCCATAGTGGGCCGTGCGATGCCGTGCAGGGAACTCGCCATGGACCCGCCGACGAAGTAGGGGATTTCGAGCCGGTCCAGAACTTCGAGGATCCGCCTAAATCCGTCCGCGGGCGTCTTCATGCTGTTCGGGATCCCATCCGTAGGCGCGGATCATCAAGTCCCGGCTGAGGTGCCGGGCGGCGGTGCGCAAAAACACCTCGCGGTCATCGGCCTTGGGATACAGGCTTCGCACTCCTGCCTCATACATTTGCAGCACGAAACGGCTCGCTGCCAGCACGGCGGCGATCTTGTCGCCGGCCGGCATTCTGCGCTGCAGATCGAGCCACACCTCCATGGCGCGTGGGTCGGTGTCGGAATACGGCTGCGGGTGGACCATTACGTTTCATGGTACCGCGCGGCGCATCCAGAAGCTGCCGGGCCATCCATCGTTTCGATACGACGGAAAGTGCCGTGCGAGTTCGCCGGAGTGCTCCAGGTGCATGTAGGAGCCGCTCCAAAGCACCTCGAATTCCCGATTGAACGCAAGAAACGCTTGTAACAGGTACTGCTCCGTCCAGAAGACATGTTCCTCCAGCAGCCATTTCTTCGGATACTCGGCGGGAAGGAAGATGTCATGGACATGCACCAGAACGCCGGGACTTATCCGGGGCAGGATCTCGAGGTAGATCTGGTTTACATCGCCGCCACAACGGACGGCGTGCGTCGAGTCGATGAAGAGCACATCGTTCTCGCCTAGCTCTTGAAACATCGTTGGGTCCACATCCTCCAGGGGACGGCGGAGCAATTCGGTCAATCCGGGTATCGGCCGGCGGAAGAGAGCATTGGGATAGGGTTCGATCGCAGTGAAATGGCTCTCCGGGCCGCCTTCCAGACGATTCAATTCCAGCGCGGCTGCCGTCACCAGTGTGCTGTAACCGGAGCCGATTTCGATAACTCTTCGCGGTTGGTGGTGGCGAACCATGCAATGCAGAACTTCCGCGTCCACCTTGCCAAAGGCCCCGTTGTCCAGATGGAACTGATGCGAAACACCGGTTTCCTTTTGGGGGAACCGCTCGTACTCAGGGCGAAATTGGCTGCACACCCCCCGCAGGAAGCGGAACTGGGACTCGATTCGCCAATCGACTCCCACCATCTCGGATCGAGCGTCCAAGACTCGCGGACTGAGCCTGGCGACCTCCGGAATCGGACTGTAGTAGTGGCTCGGCGTCAAATTGAAGCCCGCCTGCTGCCAGCGATTGAAGTACCGCCGGTAGACGTTGTCCTGGCCCCAGAGCCAGGTTGCATACGCAGGCAGGATTTTCGTGAGCAACTCGGCAAAGCGCTCCTGGTTTGCCGGGTCGAGGGCGAAGTCGACAACTTGTTGCTCTGTGATTGTAGGCGGGTGGGTAGTAAGTAACATGCCTTAGATGGAATCGGCAGTTACACGTAAGCGAATTAGGGTTTACTAGGTCTCTGACCACATGAAAATGTTTCATAGCATGGGCAGCTTGGGAAGCTGCGCGGCGGGGTTGCTAACCGCTGCAACCCCGCCCTAACGGGCGGGGCTTTCCGGCGTGGTTGACGAGCGCCGTGGACGGGCGCAAACCCGCAAAGCCCTGCCCGTCAGGGCGGGGTTCTATTCCAGGACAACCCGCCGAGGAATACTACCCACGCAGTACGTTTTCACACGGTCAGAGACCTAGACCAGATTGGGGATCTTGATGATCTTTTTCTGAATCGCGTACTGCACCAGTTGGGCTTTGTTGTGAATGTCGAGCTTGCGCATCAGGTTGAACTTATGGGCCTCGACGGTCTTCACGCTGAGGTTCAGGTCGCAGGCGATTTCCTTCACCGAATTGCCTTCGGCGAGCATCTTCAGCACTTCGCGCTCCCGCGTCGTGAGTGTCGCGAACCGGGGCAGCCGGTTGGCCGACTTGATGCGGCTGCGGAAATCGTCCACTAGTTGGGAGAGCATGCGCGGGCTCAGGTAGCTGCCGCCGCGGCAGATATCGCGCACCGCCGCCACCAGTTGCTGGCTCGGGCTGTCCTTAAGAACGTAACCGCTGGCGCCTACTTCCATGCCTTCCACCAGATAGTCTTCGTCGTCGTACATGGTGAGGAACAGCACCTTGGTCTCGGGGCGGTTCTTCTTTACCTGCCGGGTGGCCTCAAAGCTGCTCAAACCGGGCATGCCGATGTCCATCAGCACTACATCGGGGCGCGCCTCGGTTGCCTTCTCTACCGCATCGCCACCATTGGACGCTTCGCCGACCACTTCCATGTCGGGCTCGGCGGAAATCAACGTCCGGATTCCTTGGCGAAACAGTGTGTGATCGTCCGCCAGCATGATTCGAATCTTGGCCATAACGTTTGCCTGACTTTCTCCGTGATCGTCCTTAAGCGCCTCTATTTGGCTATCGGCAGTTCGATCAAAATCTTTGTACCCTTCTTCGTACCTTCTGAGCGGCTCTCCACATGGAACTTACCGCCCAGCAGGGCTACCCGCTCCCGCATGCCCGACAGGCCGAACGATTCGCGCTTCGCCAGGGCTTCCTGCACGTTGAAGCCTACCCCGTTGTCTTCCACAGCCAGCTTCAGCATTCCATCGGCGGAAGCCAGGGAAATGTTTACATGGTTTGCCGCCGAGTGCTTGCCAATGTTGTTAAAGCATTCCTGAACCAGACGATAGGAGATGATTTCGAGCTGCTGCGGGAGCGCGCCCATCTTGGAAAGCTGCAAGCGGACCCGGCACGGATGCAACCGCTGGAACCGATTGACCAGTTGACGCAGTGCCGCCCCCAGCCCCAACTGTTCCAGAACCGCGGGGCTCAAGGCGGCGATGAGGCGCCGCATTTCAAGGATGGTGCGTTCCGTCAGGTCCCTGGCTTCCCGGAGTTTCGCCGTCCATTCGCCATCCTTGTCGGGCAGCGCCTGCTCGATCAATTCAATCTGGAGACGGATACACAGCAGGCTCTGGCCCGCTTCGTCGTGAAGCTCGCGGCTAATGCGGCGGCGCTCCATTTCCTCGACGTGCAGCATGTGCTCGGCCAAGCGGCGTACTTGCTCCTCACGGTGTGCCAGGTCGTCCATCAGGCGCGCCTTTTCAGCAGCCATCAGGCACCGCTCGGCAGCGGCGGCCAGCAATTCCTGCTCCCGCGGCAGCCACTCATAGTGCTTTGAAAAGCCGAATTGCATTACGCCGGCGGTGCGCCCGTCGGTGGCGAGGGGAATCGACCAGCAGGAGCCAAACCGCTTCGGCCAGGATGCGTCCAGCAGGATGCTGCTGCCCGGGCCGTCACGACTGAGACAGCGGGGCTTGGACAGCTTCTTAATCAGTCCCGGCTGATTGGGCACCGAAAGCGTGCCGTTGGATGCTGCCGCCGAGCCCGGGGGCAGGCGCTTGCCGTGAACCTCCGCCAATTGAGGAGCGCTGGCCCGCAAATCCCAGGCCGAAGCGTCCTCGTTCAACATATACAGACGTCCGGCGTCCGCCCGGCAGGCGTGCACCAGAGATTCCAGGAACCGCTTCAGCAATTCCTGGAGATTCCGCGATTCCAGCTCCACTCGAAACAACTCGTAGAACGCCTGCGTCTCGGCCTCGCGGACCTGATAGTATGCGTTGTTCAGCGTGAGAATGACGCAAAAATGGAGCTGTTCCCGGACCCACTGGAAGTTGGAGTGCTCGTCCGGGATCAAGGATTTGAGCTTGGGGCCAAGCAGCTGGTCGTATTCCTCGAGCGCCTCCAGGATCGCGCTCGGCGGCAGGTTGAGCTTGGCCAATCGCCGGCCGTTGTACTCTACCTGCTCGATAAACTTCAGTGGTGGATGGCCGCGCACCAGAATGCGCGCCGCCGCGCCCGGCGTGATGGCGGCCAGGGCGATCCTCTGCTTGGGTTGGAACTCGAGTTCGCGCAGGCGATTCAGAAACTGGCGCTCGATCTTGTCCGCATGCGGATCGAGCAGTACCGCCAGCCGCTGCAAGTGTACGCGCAGTTGATCGCTGAGAACGTCTGCGGCGTCGGCGAGCTCGGGCGCGAGCTGTGCGGTCTGCACGATTCTTCCTTGGCGAACAGCGCGCAGCGCGGCGGGGAGAGGACTCCTTGCGCCGCGCCGCGCGTTGTGGGCGTTTAATGGAAGAATCGGCAGCCTAGGGGGTTCTCTTTAGTACCCCTCATGACACTCTACTTCTTGGTGTTGCTCGCGATCAACTGGTCGAGTTCCTTTACCCAGTCCTGGCTGTCCGCACTCGCCTGTGCCCATTGGCGCACAATCATGCCGCTCGGATCGATGGCGAACCAATGCGGCGTGTCGAATCCGCCATTGTTGGTCGGCGTGATATTGAAGTAGGAAGCCGCTACTTGGCCCGAATCGAAAAGGATGGGAACAGTCGTCTTGTTTTCAGTGATATAGCGGTTGACCGTCGTCATGTTCTCGGGGGGAACCACGATGGATAAGGCTGCCAGCTTCGCTTTGTAACGCGCCTTCACATCCTCGAGCGTCTTGGATAACGCCTTACAATGCGGGCAATCCGTCCGCATGAAGTCCAGCAACAGCCAGCGGCCACGGTAATCGAGAATATCGTATTGCTTGAACGTCGAATCCGGCAGAGAGAAGCTAGGGGCGCGCCGGCCGGAAGGGGCTTGCGCGGCGAGCGGCAGCGCGGCACACATCAGGATCGTGGCGAAGGTTCGCATCAGCCCAACGTAGCACGGAGCGAAACCTCATATGGCGGCCGAGCCACGCCGCGCTCGGTAATGATGGCCGTGACGTAGCGCGCCGGCGTCACGTCAAACGCGGGGTTCTCGACGGCGATATTCTCCGGCGCCACTGCGACGCCGAAAACGTGGGTG
>JBGPHB010000428.1:0-5102 GCA_041484155.1 Bryobacteraceae bacterium | reverse complement strand
TGGTACGCGAAGACCTTCGGCGGCGTCTCCGGAAAGCGCGAAAGCGTCGCGCGGCCGGGCAACTTTATCGAGACCGACGATCTTCCCGGCGTGAATCTTTCCATTGCTCCGAGCGACAACCGCCGCGCTCCCACCGCCGGGCGTTCGCTCGACCACATTGGATTTGAGGTGAAGAATCTGGCCGAGTTCGTCAGGAAACTTCAAGCGCAGGGCGTGAAGTTCGACGAAGCCGTTCGGCCCAGTCAAAGCTCCACGCGCACCAAGGTCGCCTATCTGACCGATCCTTGGGGAACCCGGATCGAATTGACCGAGGGTCTCGCACCGGCCGCAGACTAGGCCTGTGACCGTGTGAACTCGTTCTATTGTTCCCCGCCCTTACGGGCAGGGCCTCGAGTTTCTACATTTCTCAACTGAACCCCGCCCTGACGGGCAGGGCTTGCGGAGTGTTGTAAACGTACGACAAGCCCCGCCCGTCAGGGCGGGGCTTTATTTTAGGGCTGACAGGTGAAATTTGCAGCGTCATCGATGCTGCCCGCGCCCTTATATTTTGCCACCTGCGGATACGGACACAGCGGACGCGTGCGGTCCACTTTGCCCTCCGCGCTGTGCGACGCGATGATCTTCTCGGGGGCCTTGCCCTGTTCCACCCACTGGTCGAGCGTGCCCACTTTGTCGAACACGTTGGGGCCCTCGCCTCCGGCGCAGTGCCCCATTCCGGGTTCCAGGAACAGCCGGACATTGTTGGACGTTTTGGACGCGCCACCCATGGTGTCCACCACACTTTTGTAGTACTTGATGGTGTTCAGCGTCGCGACATTCGTATCGCTCCAGCCGTGGTACATCAGCAGCTTTCCGTTGTGCGCGAAAAACGGCCGCAGGTTCGGATCGGTCGCGTTCATGACTGCGTTTTCCGGCTGCTCGCCGCGGGCGATATCGCTGTCGAAGTTGAAGGTGCGCCAATCCCACTTCGGGTCCTTAAAAACCACGTATTTATAGTGGTCGAAGATGTTGGCTGAGGGATCGGGGCCGCCGCCCAAAACGGCCCAGCCCAGTTCGGTGCCGGGAACCAACGCCGGAAACAGCTCCTGCCCGGTGCGAGGATTGGTCGCGGCAGTGTAAGTCTTTCGCGCGGCTTCCACTTGCGGGGCCGTGAGGCAGGACGGACCATCCGCGCCCTTGCACAGGAGCACCTGGGGATCGAAGTTGCACCGCGTGGGGTCTTCGATGAGACCGTCCTTGACTCCGTCGCGCGCATCGCAAGCATCGAGCACGGCCTGATGGATCAGTGGGTACTTGCTGGATGGGATATAGCTGGCCGGGTCTTTGAGCGTCGCGAACGCGACCCACAAGGCGAGAGCTGTGCGGTTGGCGGGCGCGCCGGTGATGATGCCGTCGAAATCATCCGGAAATTTCTGCGCTTCCTTAAGGCCCTGTCTTCCGCCGGTCGAGCAGCCATTCCAATAGGAGTTTCGTGGCGCGCTGCCGTAGAACGCCTGAACGATGGCCTTGGCCTTGACGGTCATCTCGTGTTCGGAGCGCCACGCGAAGTCGACCAGCTTTTCCGGATGCCCCAGCACGAAGCTTCCGCTGCCGCCGACGTGCCCCGTGTCCGTGGACGCACTCGCATAGCGAGCCCGGACGGCCTCGGCCATGGCGGAGTAGCTGATCACTCCCGCCCAGCCTCCGTTTCCCACGGCTTGCAATTTGCGGTTCCAGCCGGAAGTGGGGAGCCAAAACTCCACTTTGATATCCGAGTCGCTCGACGGCTTGAGCGTTGCGGCCACCCGGCAAAATTCGGGAAGGTCCTTGTAGGGGTTGACCGCGGGGCCTTTTCCTTTGCCCTGTGCGGGCGTGGGAGGCGAGAACTCGCCCGCCGCCACCACCTGAGTCAGCGTAATGGTTGTGTCCGGCAACGCAAGCGTTGCCAGACTATCGCATGATGCCGCAAATACAGGCGCAGCGACCAGGCACATCAGGACCCATCTCAATCTTGCCATCTTGGCCTCCTACAATTTCGTTCAGCCCGCTCCCTCGCGGTCGCGGTTCGGTATCGGCACTTTGCGCAATCAGCCCACTTACAGAACCGCGACCGTCAGGGAGCGGGCTGCATCAGTGCGACATCGCATACACGACGTAATTCGTCACGATCCGGAACGCCAGCGCGGAGAACTTCTCGTCATACCGAGGCTCGTCCGCCCACTCCCACGCATCCCCCAGGTCCATATCGTGGCAGATCGCCACCATGAGCCGACCCTTGTCGTCATAGATTCCGCGCCAGTGCGGATCGAAGCCGTCGTACTCGTAGGTGCGCCCGCTGCTGAGATACTGCGCGCCCGGCACCTGATAGCGATGATCCAGATCGTAGATCGCATGGAAAATCGAATCACTGTCCGGAATGTCCACAACCTGCCGGTCCGGAAACACGCGCTGCATGGTCTCCATGAACACGGCCCATTCCTCGGTGCCATGAAAGTCGTCACACATGAAGAATCCGCCGCGCAATAAGAACTCGCGCATCTGGACGATCTGGCTATCGGTGAGTTGCCAGTGCCCGACCTCGACCGCGTACAGCCACGGATAGTTGAAGACGTCGTCGCCATCGTCAAGATCGATGGGCTGCTCGACCGAGCGGACATGGATGCGCGTAAGCCGCCGCAACGCCACGGCGACATGCCGATCGGCGGCGGTGTAATCGGTCGTCCAGCTCGATCGGCCATGCTTCCAACCGTCGCCTCCAAACCCGCGCGTGCGGCGCCCGTTAATTGCACCGCTATAAGGGGGATACATCAGCCGCGCGAACACCCATTCCGTCTTCTCCTGGTAGTCGGAAGGAATCTCGATGTTGTCCTGGCCGGGATACTCGCGCCACGGCTTCTGCCAGGCGAGCGCACTGCCGAGCGTCACCAGCGCGGCGCC
This sequence comes from Bryobacteraceae bacterium, assembly GCA_041484155.1. Classification (GTDB taxonomy): domain Bacteria; phylum Acidobacteriota; class Terriglobia; order Bryobacterales; family Bryobacteraceae; genus Palsa-187. The sequence goes on along the minus strand of JBGPHB010000428.1, from coordinate 2,186 downwards.
GGCCGCTAGAAGCGTCTTCGCGATTCGACCCACGCTGTCCATTATAGTGACTTGGCCCGCGTGTCCGCGCACCCCAAGAATCCTCACCAGACGCCAGTCCTGGCCGGAATACTCGCGCCACCCCACATCAACTCTACGCCATTGACATATCAACGCCACTCCAGTTGACTTCCTGGAAACGCAGGTGTAAAACCTCCCACTGTAGGTTCGTCTTAACGGTGAACTTGAGGGGGGAGGTATGCGCACACTAACAGGTCTGGCCTGTCTGCTTCTGCTCAACGTGGCGGCGATCGCGCAGTCCGATCGCGGGACCATTACCGGAACCATTTCCGATCCTGCTGGCGCCGTGGTGTCGAGCGCCAAGGTAGAAGCCAGGAACATCGAAAACGGCACTTTGTACGAGGCCGCCAGTACGGCGACCGGCAACTACACTCTTGCGCAAATGCCGGCCGGGACCTATCAAATGTCGGTCGCGGTACCGGGGTTCAAGACCTACATCCGCCAGAACCTTCCCGTACAGGTGGCAGGCACGCTTCGAATCGACGTGACGCTGGAGGTCGGAGCCACGACGGAGTCGGTTACGGTAACCGAAGCCGCACCGCTGTTGAAGACCAAAGGCGGCGAGTTGAGCCATAACATGACCACCGACAAGGTCGACAATATGCCGGTGATCAACCTCGGATTCGGGTCGGGCGTCGGTAATGTCCGAAATCCGTTGCAGGCGATCAATATGGTCCCGGGCTCGTCGTTCGCCAACGACAATACGCTGCGCGTGAACGGAATTCCCGCGAACACACAGCCCATCCGCATCGAGGGTCAGGACGCCACCAACGGCCAGCACCGCGAGTTCAATCAGGTGGCCCAGGCGAGCCTGGACGCCATCCAGGAAGTGACCGTCCAGGTCTCGAACTTCGCGGCCGAGTACGGACAGGCCGGCGGCGGGTATTTTAACTACACCATGAAGTCCGGCTCCAACCAATTGCACGGCAGTGCCTATGACTACTTTGTCAACGAAATCCTCAACGCGGGCACGCCCTTCACGGACGCAGGACTCAGCAATAGCCAGCGCACCGGACAGCACATCCGCAACGCGCAACGGCGCAATAACTACGGATTCACCGTCGGCGGACCGGTGAAGCTTGGGAAGCTCTACGACGGGCATGACAGGACTTTCTTCTTTTTTAACTTCGAACAGTTCCGCGAAAGCCAGATCATTGCCAACGGGCTGACGACGGTCCCCACGCTGGCTTACCGGCAGGGAGACTTCAGCACCGCGACCATCAATCCCTTGACGATCGCTGGCCAGCCCGCCGTCGATTCTGCGGGCCGGGCCCTGGTTCAGAATCAGATTTTTGATCCGACCACGACTCGAATCGGATCGGATGGTGCGTCGGTCCGCGATCCATTCCTGAACAACCGGGTTTCCCCCGATCGCATGGACCCAGTGGCCGCCAAGATTCAGGGCTTCATCCCTCTGCCCCTGAACTCTGCGCTGGTCAATAACTATCCCATCCCCGCCTACTCCAACTACCGGCACACGATGATCCCATCCTTCAAGCTGGACCACAATCTCAATTCGACGATGAAGTTGTCGTGGTATTACTCGGAGAATCGCAGCTATTCGCCCAATGCCGACGGGCTTCCGGCGCCGATTACGGCCGCCGTTCCCAACGACAGCGTCACCCGGACCACTCGCATCAACTACGATCAATCCATCACGCCGACTTTGCTTCTACACGTAGGTACCGGGCTTTTCTATCTGAACCAGTCATACCTTTCCGCGGCGTATGACCAAAGTAAGTTGGGCTGGGGCGGGAATTTCTCCGCATCGCAACTGTTCCCTCAAGTTATTTCCGGCGGCGATACCTCAAGGGGAGGCTTCACTTATTCAACCAGTTACTTCGCCCCCTACGAGTACTTCAAAGACATAAAGCAAACCAACAACGTCAGCCTGACCTGGGTGAAGGGCAACCACACCATCAAGTTCGGCGGCGAGGGGTTGTTCGAAGGATTCCCCACTCACACTTATTCCCGTTCGCAAGGTGTTTTCACCTTCGCCGGCACGCAGACCGCGGATCCCTGGCAGGACGGCAAAGCCATCAACGCCAACACTGGATTCGCGTACGCCAGCTTCTTCCTGGGCCTGAACGGCACGTTGAACGACGGCGCTCAGGCCACCATGCGGC
>JBGPHB010000427.1:0-5106 GCA_041484155.1 Bryobacteraceae bacterium | reverse complement strand
CGGCCATCGACTCCCGCGAAACGGAAATCGCGAGGATTCGCGGGCAGCGGTCCAGAGCATTCGAATCGACGCCATTGCGGTGGTTGTCCCGCGAGATTGCGCAAGGTTGCGTTATCCCCGCGGATCTCGACCTCCGCCGTTCCGTCGACGACAATTTCGATCGTGCACTTGCCCCGGTCGGGACTCTCGCGAAGCGTGAAAGTCGCCCGGCGTTGAAACGTCTGGGCGTTTCCGGAGCCGGCCAGAGCGGCGAACATGGTTACCGAAAGAAGAAATTTTCCCCGCGTCACATATTTCACTTCAGCACCTCACTTCGTACGACGCCCGTTTCGACTGCTACGTTAACAGAATAACGTCAATTGGGGGTCGTGGGGCCACAGTTCAGGCTCCGTTGGCGTATTATTTTCCCCTAATCTGTAGCGGCGGCGGATCTGTCGCAGGCGTTCCTGAATCCTCTCAGGATAGTCGCCGCGCAGGTAGGCGGAACGGTTGAAACGCTCTTTGTAGCGGCGTACCAGCGCGGGGAAACGCTCTTCCAGAAACGGCATAAAAACCTCCCGGGCGCACGGTTTCAGGAACAGCACGTTGCCGCTGAAACCGCGGGCGCCGGCGCGCGCGGCGGCGTGGGCGAGCGCGTCCAGGCTGGGGTCGCTGTCGTTGATCAGGGGCAACACCGGCGCGCAGAAGACGATCGCCCGCAGGCCGGCGCCGGTGAGTTTCCGAACCGCCGCCAGGCGCAGATCGGGCCGTGGCGCCATCGGTTCGAGCAGTCGCGCCAGGTCGCGGTCGACTGTGGTGATGGTCATGTGAATGCCCAGATAGTGTCGGCGGCCGATCTCGCGTAGCAGGTCGATGTCGCGGGTTACCAGATCGGACTTGGTGGTGATGCCGAGGTGGAAGCCGGCCATGCTCGCGAAGACGCCCAACATGGCTCGCGTGATCTGATACCGGCGCTCGGCGGGTTGATAAGGATCGGTCGCGGTGCCTAGGGCGATAGACTGGCCGCGCGGGATGCGCCGCAGTTCCTCCCGAAATCGCGCCGCATCAAAATGTTTCGCGTAGATCTTGCGCTCGAAATCTTCGGGGTCGCGCAATTCCATGAACTCGTGGGCGTAGCGCGCGTAGCAATATTTGCAGCCGAACTCGCAGCCGCGGTACGGGTTGATGGTCCATTGGAAAGGCAGGCGTGGGGTGTTGCATCGGGTCAGGAAACTGCGCGAGGGCAGATCGAAGTACTCGACGCGGCGCTTGGCCTCGATGCAAGGGCTTTCGGCGGCGAGGCGGGCGATTCCGACCAGTTCGGCCACACCTTATTTTCGCTATTTGTTCGCCCTCTGTCAACCTGGATAGGACCCGGCGATGTAGCTTTGCAAATGACGGATGGTCTGCTCGTGCGAGGTGATGATCCAACTCACCAGGTCGCCGATGGAAAGCATGCCCACGACCGTATCACCCTCCAGCACGGGCAGGTGGCGAACGCGGCGGGACGTCATCAGGCGCATGCATTCATCGATGGTCTGCTCCGGGGTGACGTAGAGCACCGGCGTGCTCATGATTTCCCGCACGCGCGTGTCGCGAGACTGCCTTCCCTTGAGGATGACTTTGCGGGCGTAATCGCGCTCGGAGACGATGCCGGTCAGCTTCCCGGCGGTCAGCACGACCAGTGCGCCGACGTGCTTCTCCGACATCTGCTCGATGGCCTCATACACGGCGGCCTCGGACGAAATGGACCAGACGCCGCGGGCCTTCTGACGAAGTAGGGATTTCACCGGCTCATCGAAACGAATTTTGGATTCGGCGGACGCAGTAGCTTGCATGGAAGGTCCTCCCGCTAGCATCGTGCGCCGGGCGGATGAGGAAGTCAATCCCCCTCGGTCCGTCACGTGCCTACGAGCGTCAGCAGGGCGCGGACATCGCGCGAGCCGCGAACTACAGTGACAATCTCAATCGGCTTTCGCTCAGGGCGATACACGATTAGGTAGTCGCGCACCGGCCAGAATAGCAACGGTCTTGCCTGAGCCAGATCCTCTCGGCGATGTCCGAGCTTAGGAGTCCGCGCAAGAAGTCGAAAAGCCTCGACAAACTCCACGAGCGTCTTTCGGCCTGCCCGTGAGCTGCCCTGTTCCAGATAGTAGTCTCGAATGTCAACGAGGTCTTGCTGCGCCCTGGAAGACAACGTATACCGGATCACTTGACCTTGCGCTTGGCGGACTTAGCGTCGAGGCTGGAGATGAGTCTTCCCATGAATCGTTCTCCATCCACTCCCTCACCCCGGTCGAGCGACGCCAAACCAGCATCGATCCGCTTTCGGATTTGGGCGATCTCAGCGGTACGAATACTATCGTGCTCTTCCATGAGACGGAGCGCTTCCCGCACTACTTCGCTGGCGGAGTTATACCGGCCGGTTTTCACTTTCTTGTGGACCAGCCTCTCCAACTCGGCCGTAAGGTGAACATTCATGTCGCGTTTGGGTCCTCAAGCCGACGATATCGCGACTGTCCATCCTTGTCAATGTTGGATACTATGAACTATCTCAATGGGAGCCCAAGCTCGACGCTGATAGTGCCGTACAATACGAATATGAACGCGCTCGATACTGTTCGCGCCAAAGAGTCCGAAATCCGCTCGCTCGCGGCCAAGCATGGTGCTGGCAATTTACGTGTTTTCGGTTCAGTAGCGCGAGGCGATGCTAAGCCCGACAGCGACGTCGATTTCTTGATCGATATTGTGGGACCAACGACACCATGGTTCCCGGGCGGCCTGCTTGTGGACCTTGAGAAGACGCTAGGCCGGCGCGTGGACATCGTCATCGCACGGTCGCTCCATCCGCTCATTCGAGAAGACGTTCTGAAGGACGCCGTTCCGTTGTGAAGGACGATCGAAAATACCTCCTGCACATCCTGGAATGTATTCGCCGAATTGAGGACGATGTTGCATGCGGCCAAGCAGAATTTGACGTGTCCCACACAATTCAGGACGCCGTAATCCGCAACCTGCAGGTGATGGCAGAGTCGACGAAGCGCCTTTCTGACGAGCTAAGGGCCAAGCAGCCGGAGATCGACTGGGCAGGCATTGCCGGCTTCCGCAACGTCCTCGTTCACGACTATTTCACTGTAGACGCCGGCGTGGTTTGGAAGATCGTTATGGACGATGTCCCGGTGTTGAAGGCGGCTGTTACCTTGCTTGTAGCGTTACAGGTCTAGATCTCCGGGCTAAGCGACCGTCGTGAATCCAGCCCGTGTTGAAGCGAAGGGCTCTTAGTTAGGGCCCGTAATGAAATGACCTTTCCGCACTCTTGCGTGCCACGTCCACACTCTTGCGGACGCTTGGCCGTGCGTTCACACAAGTGTGAACGTGGCACGCAAAAGTGCGTGCGCCACGTCGGACTGGCAAGGTTGTTTCGTGACAGGCCCTTAGCTGCAACCGCTCGTACCTCCACAATTCTCACATTTGTAGCAACTTCCATTCCGGGTCATCAGGCCGCCGCACTCCGAACAAGTCGGTGCGTCGGCGGCGACAGGCGCGAAGGGGAGCGCCTGCTGCGGGTTGGGTTCGGTCGGACGTAGCACAGATGCATCGCCGGCTTCCCCGGTGGCGTATTCTTCGCCCAGGAACTTGGCGCCCAGCCAGCGGAAAATGTAATCCATGATCGACTTGGCGTAGGGAACCGTCGGGTTGCCGGTCCAGCCGCTCGGTTCAAAACGCACGTGGCTGAATTTGTCGACGAAGAATTTTAGCGGGACGCCGTACTGCAAGGCGTAGCTAACTGCGGTCGCGAAGCTGTCCATCAGGCCGGAGATGGTCGAGCCTTCCTTGGCCATGGTGATGAACAACTCGCCGGGGGAACCGTCGTCATACAGGCCGACCGTAATATAGCCCTCATGGCCGCCGATCGAAAATTTGTGGGTGATGGAGCGGCGTTCTTCAGGAAGCTTGCGCCGGATCGGCCGGTAGACGATCTTTTCCTGGACATGCACCGCTGGCGCGGTAGCTTGCTTCGCGCCTTTTGACGTGCCAGAACTCAAGGGCTGCACCCGCTTTGAATTATCGCGATAAATCGCTACCGCCTTCAAGCCCAGACGCCAGCTCTCGGTGTAGGCGTGCATAATCTCTTCGGCCGTCGATTCTTCCGGCATGTTGATGGTCTTTGAAATCGCGCCGGAAATGAACGGCTGCACCGCGGCCATCATGCGCACGTGACCCATGTAGTGAATCGAGCGTACTCCGTTTTGCGGACGGAAGCTGCAATCGAACACGGCCAGGTGTTCGTCTTTGAGGAACGGCGCGCCCTCGATGGTGCCGCTCGAATCGATGTGGTCGACAATCTGGTTGACCTGATCCTCGGTGTAGCCGAGCTTGCTCAGCGCCGCCGGCACCGTGTTGTTGACGATTTTGATTACGCCGCCGCCGACCAGTTTCTTGTACTTGACCAAAGCCAGGTCAGGCTCGATGCCGGTCGTATCGCAATCCATCATGAAGCCGATGGTGCCCGTGGGCGCGAGGACGGTGGTCTGCGCGTTGCGGAAGCCGGCGCTGTGGCCGAGCGCGTAGGCGTCCTCCCAGCATTGCTTGGCGCTTTCGTAAAGCGCGGGTGGCACGCGATGGCTGTCGATGCGCGTGGTCGCGTCGCGATGCATGCGAATCACTTCCAGGAAAGGCTCTTCATTCACCGCATAGCCTTCGCAGGGGCCGGTGGCATCGGCGGCGACCCGCGCGCTGGTCAGGTACGCTTGTCCGCACATGATCGCGGTGAGCGCGGCGGCCCAGTCGCGGCCATGATCGCTGTCGTACGGGATGCCCATGGACATCAGCAGGGCTCCCAGGTTGGCGTAGCCCAGCCCCAGTGGGCGGAAATCGTGGGAATTTTTGGCGATCTTCTCGGTCGGGTAAGCGGCGTTGTCGACAATGATTTCCTGGGCCAGAATCACTGTGTCCACCGCGTGCCGGTAAGCCTCGACATCGAACTGCCCGTCCGTTCCGACGAACTTCATCAGGTTCAACGACGCCAGGTTGCACGCCGAATCGTCCAAGAACATGTACTCCGAGCAGGGGTTCGACGCGTTGATCCGCGCTGTGTTCTTGGAGGTGTGCCAGCGGTTGACCATG
>JBGPHB010000426.1:0-5116 GCA_041484155.1 Bryobacteraceae bacterium | reverse complement strand
GTCGCCGGCGGCAGCGCCTATGCCCGCATCATCGATTTTGTCCGCTTCCGCCAGATCGCCGATTCGGTAGGCGCGCTTCTCATGGTCGATATGGCGCACTTCTCCGGGCTGGTGGCCGCCGGCGTGCACCCAAACCCGTGCCCGCACGCCGATATCGTCACCTCCACCACGCACAAGACGTTGCGCGGTCCCCGCAGCGGCATCATCCTGGCCAAGGAAAAGTACGGCGCCGCGATCGACAAGGCCGTCTTTCCCGGATTACAAGGAGGTCCACTGATCCACATCGTGGCCGCCAAGGCGGTGTGCTTCCGCGCCGCCATGGCGCCGGAATTTGCCGCCTATCAAAAGCAAGTTCTCGCCAACGCCCGGGCGCTGGCGGCGAGCCTTCAAGAGTCCGGCTGCCGGGTTGTCTCCGGCGGCACCGACACGCACCTGCTGCTGGTGGACGTCTTTGCCAAGGGCGTGCGCGGCAAGGAAGCGGAGACCTCGCTCGACCGCGCCTACATCACCGCCAACAAGAACACCATCCCCTTCGATGTAAACCCTCCGCTGAACCCCAGCGGCATGCGCTTCGGCAGCCCTGCCGTTACCACCCGCGGATTTCGAGAGACGGAGATGCGGGAAGTGGCGGCGCTGATCGCCCGGGTTCTGGAGAATGCTTCGAGGGAAGACGTTCTGGCCGACGTGCGGCGCAGAGTCGCCACGCTCACCGATCGCTTCCCGCTCTACGCCTGGAAGCTGACCCATGCCGTTGCACATCGTCATTGATGTCCGGCACATCCGGGACTTCGGGATCGGCACCTACATCCGGAACCTCACGCGGTCTCTGGCGCGTCTGGATCGAGAGAACCGCTACACCCTCATCGCGCGTTCGCAGGACGCCGGAGAGCTGGCCGGCATCGGCCCCAACTTCAAGACCGCGGTATACGACCGGCCGGACACGGACCTGCTCCATAACGTATCTTTCCCGCATTTTCTACGTACCTTTAGTGCGGATTTATGTCATATTCCGCTCAATTATGTGGCATGGTGGATGCCGCAGCCGTACGTACTGACCGTCCACGACATGAGTAGCGTACTTTTCCCGGTTCGGCGTGATTTCCGCCATGCGGTTCACGAGGAACATTTCCGGCGCGGCGCGCGGCGCGCGGCACGCATCATCACCGTGTCCCACTCCACGCGGCGGGCTGTGGAGAGCGTCCTTCACATCCCCCCGGACCAGATCCGAACCATCTACAGCGCTCCGGATCCCGCCTTCACCGCCACCGATCACGATGCCGAGCAGGACCGGCAGATGCTCGATCGCTATTCGATCCGCTACCCGTTTGTCCTCTACGCGGGCACCATTCGCCCGCACAAGAACATCCCCCGCCTGATCGAGGCATTCGCCGTGCTTCGCTCGGAACTCGAGCATCATGCCAAATATCACGACCTGCGGCTGATCGTCATCGGAGACGAGCTTTCCAAATACCCCGCGGTGCGCCGCGCCGTGGTTGAGACGCGGGTCGAGCCGGCGGTGCGCTTCCTGGGTTTCGTGCCGCTCGAAACGCTGAAGGTGTTCTACCGGGCAGCCGCGGTGTTCGCCTTTCCATCCCTGTACGAGGGTTTCGGCCTCGCACCGCTGGACGCCATGGCTTGCGGAACACCGGTGGTGGCATCCAACCTCCCACCGCTGGTGGAAGCGGTGGGCGATGCAGCGGAGTTAGTGAGTCCCGACAACGTCTTCGATATCGCGCGGGGGTTGCGCGCGGTTCTGCTCGATGAAAACCGGCGGATGCGGCTTGCCGCGGCAGGCCGGGAACAGGCCCGGCGGTTCGATTGGGACAACACGGCGCGCGAGGTATTGGCCGTGTATCGAGAGATAAAATCCTAATTCTGAAATAATGTTTGACATAGTACTAGAACTAGCAGTACTATGTGAATGTAATCGGCTGGAGGGGACACTGGTATGGACTGGACTCGTTCAGAAACGCTGGCGCTCGCTATGCACAACTGTGCGCAATGCCATGGTTCAGGATTGCGTTTCGCGAAAAAAGGAACAGAGGCGGCGCCTTGCAACTGCGTGTTGCGCGCCATCTTCCGGATCTGTTGCGATCGGTTTACTCGCTGCGTGATGCAGGAAAAGCACTTGAGCCGGATTTCGCTCGAGCCGCATTCGGGCCGGCAACGCCCGTCAACCTGGGGACGAAAAGACGAAGAATACATCGCCGACTTCTGCCTGGTGGCGCGGCGGACTCTGGATGAGTTTGAGCACCGGCTGTTTCGTTATCATTTCCTTCTCGGCGCGGACTGGAGGCTGTGCACGCGGAAGCTCGGCCTGGACCGCGGCAATTTCTTCCACGCGGTTTATCGCATCGAGCAGAAGCTGGGGCGTGTGTTCCGCGAGTTGGAGCCGTATTCGCTGTTTCCACTCGACGAGTACTTCCACGGTCCGTCCCGGATGGGGACCGCGCACGCCACGCTGGTTGCGCCGGCAGAGATTCCCCCGCGACCGGCGCACCTGCAGTTCCCGCGGCCGGTCGGCAAGACGGCGTGAAGCTATCGGCGGGATCCGAAAAAATTCTGGATGAGTTCCGTGCACTCCGCACCGAGGACTCCTTCGACGATCTCGACCCGGTGGTTGAGTACGTCCGCATCGGCTAAACGAAACTTGCTTCGCACTCCCCCGAAGCGAAGGTCGCGGGCGCCGAACACCAGACGCGCCACGCGCGCGGCCACCAGCGCTCCGGCGCACATCACGCACGGTTCCAGAGTGGCGTAGAGCGTCGCGCCTTCCAACCGGTAGTTTCCGAGCGAGGCCGCGGCTTCCCTCAGGGCAAGAATTTCGGCATGGGCGGTCGGGTCGTGGGCCGAGATGGGCGAGTTACGTCCGCGTCCGATCACCCGTCCGTCGAACACCACCACCGCGCCCACGGGCACTTCGCCCTCGCGCTCCGCTTCGCGGGCCAGTTCGAGGGCCATCCGCAGGTAGGTTTCGTCTTCCGATGCGTGGCGCTGGTCCATGACAATGGGTCCCGTGCCCTAGAATATAGCTATGTTTCGCTATGTGCCGCTGATGCTGAAGAATTCGTTGCGCAACCGGCGTCGCAGCAGCCTGACCATCGTCAGCATCGCGGCGTCTTTGTGCCTGCTGGCGATTCTGGTCGCGCTGTATCGCGGTCTGTTCCTGGCCCCGTTAGCGGCGGGGCAGGAACTGCGCCTGGTGACGCACCATAAAGTGTCGGTGGAGCAGATGCTTCCGGCCTCCTACGGGGACAAGATCCGGCAGGTCCCGGGCGTGCGCGAGGCCATGGTCTGGCAGTGGTTTGGCGGAACCTACAAGGACGCCCGCGACCAGCGTAATTTCTTCTCCCGTTTCTCGGTCGAACCGGACAGATTCTTTCGGGTGCGGGCGGAATTACAGATGCCCGAGGACCAGAAGCTCGCTTTCCAACGGCAGCGCACCGGCGCGATCGCCAGCGCCGATTTAGCGAAGCGCATGGGGTGGAAGACCGGGGAGCGTATCTTTCTGGTCCACGGGGATCTGATCCCCGTGAATGCGGAGCTCATTTTAGTCGGCATCTTCACTGACGCGAATGCGACCGAGACGCTGTATTTCAGCCAAGCCTACCTCCGCGAGCTGGCGGGTCCCAACAGCTACGCGCGCGACCTGGTGGACTCATTTGAAATACAGGCCGAAAGCGCCGAGGCCGCTACGACCGCCGCGAAAACGATTGACGAGATGTTCCACAACTCCACAGCGCCTACCAAAACCGAAACCGAGGCCGCCTTCGGGCTTCAGTTCCTGGCCGTCCTGGGCAACATCAAGTTGTACCTGATGAGCATCTGCGCGGCGGTCACGTTCACCATCCTTCTGGTTTCGGGAAACACGATGGCCATGTCGGTACGCGAGCGAGTCCGCGAAGTGGGGATCCTCAAGACTCTGGGCTACACGTCGCGCGCGATCTTGTTCATCATTCTGGGCGAAGCAGGAATTATCGCGCTCCTGGGCGGGACGATCGGGGTCGCATTGGCCTCGGCGCTGCTTTCGGTGGTTCGCAACTCTCCGGTCGGGCTGCAACAGGTACAGAACCTCTCGATCACGCCGGACGTGGGCGCCGCGTGTCTGACACTGGCGCTGGTGATCGGCGTGGCCAGCTCGTTTGTGCCGGCGCTCAACGCCGCGCGCATGCCGATACTGGACTCGCTGCGCGACACGGGTTAAACATCACATGGCCATCCCGCTCTCCTACAACCTGCGAAACCTTACGGTGCGGAAGACCACGACGCTGATGACGGCGTTGGGCATTGCTCTTACGGTCTCCGTGCTGGTGGCCGTCCTGGCTCTGGCGAATGGTTTGCAGACGGCGTTCCACGCTACGGCCAACCCTCTGGACATCCTGGTGATGAGAAAGGGATCCACTGGGGAGATCAACGGCGGCATGAGCCGCTCCGTTTTCGAGCAACTCAAGTCCCTACCCGGGATTGCCCGGGCTGGAGATGGACGCCCACTCGCGTCGCTCGAACTGGTGAGCGTCGTCAACTTGCCGAGCGTCGACAATCCAGACGGTATGAACATTACTCTGCGAGGGCTGACCGAGACAGGCCTTGAACTGCGCGAGCGAACCAAGATCGAGGCGGGCCACTGGTTTCGCCCCGGCATGCGCGAAGTAGTGGTGGGGAAATCCATTGCCCAGCGTTATCCCGACGCGCAAATCGGGAAGAAGGTGTTCTTTGGCCGCGGAGAATGGGAAGTCGTCGGAGTGATGGACTCCGGCCAGAGCGCCAGCAACAGCGAGATGTTCTGCGACTTGAATCAAATGAGCGGCGACTTAAACCGCTATGACGGTCTGAGCTCGGCGCGGGTGCGCGCCACCGATACCGTAGCGGTCAACGCACTGGTCAACTCGATCGGGGACGACCGCCGCCTGAACGCGAACGCGCAGACCGACCAGAGTTACATGGACTCGCAGACCAGTTCGGCGGCGCCCATCCAGTACATGGGCGTATTCGTCTCGATCATCATGGCCGTGGGTTCCAGCTTCGCCGCCATGAACACCATGTACGCGGCGGTGGCGCGGCGGGCCAAGGAAGTGGGAACACTGCGCGTGCTGGGCTTCTCGCGGGGGAGCATTTT
>JBGPHB010000425.1:0-5132 GCA_041484155.1 Bryobacteraceae bacterium | reverse complement strand
GGCGCTCGATTTCGAGCGCGGTCTAGAGACCATATTCTCGTTGAGCCACGTAGCGGTTATTGTGTGCGCTTCCAGCGCGGAGTTCGATGCGGTCGCGAGTTTGGCCGGACCGTTCCAGAATACGTGGGCACTAATAGGTCTAATCTCGGTGGAGGACGACCAGCGCCGCTTTTTCGAAATCAATCCCAACCTGGCGCCGGTCAGTGCCGCCGATTGGTTCCTGAAGACCAAAAAGCGGTGGCAGACTGCCAAGCCAGATCTTCAAGCGCTTCCCGTGACGAAGCGCGCAAGTCTTGGGCTGCTCTTCCCGTGGCTCGTCACCGCGATCATTCGACGCCGCTTTGAGAACGTAAAGAGAAGACCGCGAAGCGAGGCAGAGCGATGCCGCGAAGGTATGGGGCTCGCCGAGTCAGCCATGGAGAAGCTTCACGCGGCGGACCAAAGGCTCCTCATCGAGAACCTAAGATTGCTATGCCCTTTCTTTGCCAGGCATGACGATGTGGGCCGGTACTACTCCAACGTTTTTCGGACCACTTGTCTTCTTGTTCCGCTGCTGATCGCTGCTGCCACCGTGCTCGCCGTGGCTGCTGTCATTGATGTGGGACGTCACGACCTCTGGCACATACTGGAGGGTGTCCTGCTGCTGATCGCCGCTTGGCTGGTCGCGCGGTCAAAGCTGTCAGGCCACCACGCCAAGTGGGTGGAGCACAGGCTAACAACTGAGTTGATGCGGTCGTCTGCATTGTGCAATCTCCTCCACACCGTTCCGGGGCTTGCTCTGCCAACAGAGGAACCAGACCGATGGGTGCGTCAAACCCAGGTTTTCTGGACTTACCTCCGCTCTCTTCCTGCATTGTCTTTTTCCACGCAGCGCGCGGACCTGCTGTCAGCAAGGCTCTCGGCGGTTGCGGATTACGCCAACTACCAGGAAAGATTCCATATAGATTTTGCAGATCAACACTATCGGGCTCAAAAATGGTTGGTCAAGATCTCTGGCCGCGCCTTCGTCGTTACACTTTGCCTGGTTGTGGCGCAGCTCGTGATTGCGCATTTATCACAACCGCGAGATGGCTTGGCGGTGAAGCTTATGATGGCGACTCTTATTTTCGCCAGCGGAGCCTTCGTTGTATCTCTGCTAGCCCATCAGCTCGGTTTTGAGGCAATCGCGGAACGCTCAGCCAATGCGGCAGTTCACTTTCGTTCTCTTCGGACGGCGATGGACCAAGCAGCCCATTCAGCCGAGGCACGACAGGTGTACGTGTGGGCGCATGAGTGCGCTCACTTCGTCCTCGCTGAGCAGCACAGTTGGTATCGTCACATTCCGCTCTTGCGGCTAGACGTCTAATCTAAGGTAGACAATTTCGCCTCACGACTGCGCCACCGAAATTATGGAGAAACAATAACTTGCAGTGACATCAGACGCGGAGATCCACTGTCCCTTCCTGTTGTGTAGCGCTTGGGGAGCCAGTTCGTGTTTTGAGTGTACCGCTTGGCTGCCCAAGCGGGACATCGAAATGGAGAATCCCCTGCGACCCCATCAGTCCGTTCCGCGTCGCCGAATTTACCGAAGGGATCTTCGAATCAATGGTCTACGGACTCTCTAGTCGCGGACGCCAATTTCCATTTCTTGTAATGTCGCGCTCGGGGAGCCAAAAACTTTGCCTGAACTGTCTCTCCCCGTTGGTTAACTTCTTGGTTGCCGGAATCCTTCGGAAGTAGCATGGTTTGGCGCAACATTGCAGGTTTCCCAATTCTCCGATGCCCCGAGAAACTGGGCTGGAGGCGGTACCGTGGCCAAATTCAGGCTACGGCAGCCGACATTCTCTGGGACTCTCTGACGGCCTCCCCGTTGGTTAACAGCCGGCAAGGGAGGCGGTCCGCCATCAGCTTCGCCCCAGTGCTCTGCGCCGAGGCATTTCCGATCAAGGCTAGCGACTACGAGGCCAATTGCCACAGTAGCGGACACAACACGTCCGATAGACTGTTCACGGATAATTGCCCACAATGTCCCCAGTCTTCGAACGAGCGCGACGCTCCGCTGTAGGATATACTTCCGGGATGTGATTGGGTGATACGGGGATTTGAAGTCACCCATTAAAGGGTGTTGGGATGATGGGGATTGTTTTTCCAACGCTACAGCTACGCGAGCGATTGCTCGGCGGAATCAAGCGACTTCTTCAACTGGCCGGCAAGCGGAACGAAGCAGTCGCCGTGGTGTTTGGGGTATCGCCGGAACGCTGCTATCAAGCGGTCCACTACTTGAAACGAGCGGCGCCGGATATTCCGGTCTGGTTGTTTTCGACGGCTGAACCTTCGGCTGAGACGGTGCTCTCCTGCGAGCTGGTGGTCGTGGACAGACACGCCTTCCGGCTTCTGGTGACAGCGGAGAAAAGACTTTGGCGGCGATGGGTGGTGCTTGGGATGGCCACCTGGGCTGGGGAGCAGAGGCGGTGGCCTATGAAAATAGCTCCATTGTTGATCCCGCCCTTTCGCGCCCTGCTGATGAACGAACACCAAGACGTCTTTCGGGGAACCCCTCGAATGGTCGGCCTGCATTTGTGGCGCCGCGGCTATGATTGCGTGCATTCGGGATGGCATCGCGCCCAAGACCTTACGCGAGGCGGGGGGCTCTTCTTGATCGCCCTATGGGTGCATACGCAGCGCGTCACGTGGTTTTTTCTGCTTAGGATGATGGGGCACGTGCGCCGCGGGGTACGTGATCCGCTGCATTCACGGTGGAATCAGATTCAAGACCTGGGTCGGGGCGTGGCCATCTTACTCCTGGTGATCTTATCGCGGAAGTCCGCGGTATTTGCCCGATTCGTTTTTGCAAGAACGCACGCGGCGAAAGCACATACGGTAAACTGCGTCGCCGGTTCGGGTACCGGCGTGGCCCGCTTCGAATATCGCCATCTGCACGTCGATTGGAAAGAACTGTCCCGGATTGCCCAATTGTCCGACTGCCGTTGGATCTTGCTGGAGGAAACCGGAGCGCACAGCCGCATCGACGATATGTTTTCGCTGTTCGAGGATGGCCGCACGTTCGCGGTCTCCAGGCAAGTCGAATACGACGTTTGTACGCCAAAGCTGTTTGCGCGGGCGCCGGTTCGCGCCTTGCAGCCCGGCGAAGCTTGCCAGGTCCTTGCACCGGCTTCCAGGACCGTGTTGGTGGACCGGGAAAAGCTGCTGGCGCTGGGTCTCGTGGAAACGTGTTATCCCGGCGCGGGATGGCTGGTGCTGTTTTGGAAGGCGGCCGCAGCGGGTTTTCGATCCTACAGCGTGGGCGGAGATACGGAGCCGAAGATGCTCTCCGACTCGCCGGTGCAGGACTCCGAGTTCGTCACCCGAATCCTCTCCGATCCCACCTTGACTGTGCTCGCGCCGCGTGGCCCGGACCTCTCCCGGGGCGACGTCTCCTTCGGGATGGGCCGGGCGCGGCCTCTCCGGAAGCGACCTCGCGTCCTGGTGATCTCTCCGTATTTGCCGTATCCGCTTTCGCATGGCGGCGCCGTTCGGATGTACAATCTGTGCAGCGCGCTCTCCAATAGGGTCGATTTCATACTGGCGGCATTCCGCGAGAAGAACGACAAGGTTGACTACGCCAAACTCCAGGAGGTGTTTTGCGAAGTCTACGTGGTGGACAAAGGCGAGCAGGAGCGGAAGAATCACGGGCTCCCCAAGGGGGTGCAAGAATATCAGTCGTCCAGCATGCGCGCTCTGATCGCCGAACTGTGCAGCGAGAAAGAGGTGGATCTGCTGCAAGTGGAATACTCATACCTGGCGCCCTATCGGTATGCAGCGCCAGACGTTCCCGCAGTCCTGGTCGAGCACGATCTCACCTTCATGCTTCACCGCCAGTTTGCTGAGACCGAAAACACTCGCGCGGCGCGCCGCGATTACAAACGCTGGCTGGCCTTCGAATCCCGCTGGCTCCGGTCATACGACGGGGTCTGGACCATGTCCGAGCAGGATCGGGCAGATGCCGTGGCCGCAGGTGGTTAACGCGAGCGGACCTTCGTGGTGCCGAATGGCGTGAATCTGGAACGCTTCGAGCCGGGGGAAGTTCCGAGCGCAGATCCGGAGATCCTCTACGTCGGCTCGTTCCGGCATCGGCCCAATGTGATGGGCTTTGAAAGACTTCGGCAGGAAGTGATGTCACGGATCTGGAGCCGCTTTCCCAAAGCGAAACTGAGCGTCGTGGCTGGACCTGAATCGCATTCAATATTGGCAGGGCGTTCTCGACCCGCGCATTCGGCTGCATGGCTTCGTGGAGGATCTCCGGCCGTTGTATGCGGGAGCCACTGTGGTAGTGGCGCCGCTGGTAGTTTCGGCCGGTACAAATGTCAAAGTTCTGGAGGCGATGGCTTGCGGGAAGGCCCTGGTCACGACCCCAGTGGGCTGCGCCGGGCTGGGCTTGGTGGACCGCCAGGATGCGTTGATTCGTGGCGATTGGGGCCAGTTCGCTGAAGCCGTCATTGCTCTTGTCGCAAATAATGAGCTCCGCAAGAGCATAGCCTTTCAGGCACGCCGTACGGCCGAAGCCCGTTTCGATTGGTCCAGGGTCAGCGTCAGCGCACATGAGAGCCATCTGCAACTGGCGCGGAAAGCCGGGCCGAGACTTCACACGGGCGACTCCCTTCACTCTGCGACGAACCTCCGCGTGAGCGCCCAAACCGCTCCGTGAGAACGAAAAAAGCTGGGGACACCGCTGGTGTTCCCGTCGAAGTGCAAGCGCCAGAACCGAGTCGCTCATAATCGGCAGCTGGCGCCGAGTAAGTAGGCTCCATGATGGAGACCTTCCTCCGATCTTAGTAGTCGCCTAGGTCTGTGACCGCCTGAAAGAATTACTCTTGTAGCGAACTTGGCGCGCGCGTCCTTGCGGGAGAACTGCCAGTTGATCTTGACGCGATTTCATGACCCGCCTGAGCTTCTCGACCGTGACCGATCTTGCGGTCTCTAACCCGCTGCTTCCGTCTTCGGTTTGTTCTTGCTACCGGGAGGCCGGCCACGCGCCTTGCGCCCAAGAGTATTTTGAGCCGCCATCCAGGCGCGAGGGCGCCCGCGCTGCCTGCCGCGGCCCGGCGCGAGGCGCTCCAAGGTGAGCATCGCTTCGTCGACCTGCTCACGCTCCT
>JBGPHB010000424.1:0-5162 GCA_041484155.1 Bryobacteraceae bacterium | reverse complement strand
TCACGCTGGATTTCGTGCCGGACGAGCAGCCCCGCGAAATCGTCGCCATCGTCGGCGATACCCGGCTGAGCCGCACGCAACGCCAGCCTGGACCCATCATGTACCTGCCCCACGTTCAGCAGGCGACGCACTGGCAGGGTCCCGCCCTGGGCGCACGCAACGGAATGATCTATGTGCTGCGGACCACCGGGAACCCGCTGAGCCTGGTACCCGCCGTGCGCCAGGCCGTGGCAGAAGTGGATCGCAACAAACCCGCGTCGAATATCCGGACGGTGGAACAGACTCTCGACCAGCAAGTTCAGTATGTCCGCCTCTACGTGCTCTTGCTGGGAGTCTTCGGCGCGGTGGCCGCCGTGCTGGCCGGAGTGGGCATTTACGGAGTGATGGCGTACATCGTCGCCCAGCGCACCCACGAAATCGGCATCCGCATGGCCTTGGGAGCGACCGCACGGGACGTCCTGAAGATGGTGGTCCAGCAAGCGCTCGTATTAATTGTGATGGGTCTGGTGCTAGGTCTCGCCGGTTCGTTCGCACTCACCCGCCTGCTCGCCACAGCGTTGTGGGGAGTCACCGCGACCGACCCGGCCACGTTCATCGCGGTTTCGCTGTTCCTGGCGCTGGTCGCTCTACTGGCCTGCTTCCTCCCCACGCGTCAAGCCGCAAGCGTGGACCCGACCGTGGCCCTGCGGAGTGAATAATATGACATCCCTCTGGCAGGACATCCTCTACGGCTTCCGCATGCTCCTCAAGAAGCCCGGCTTCACGGCCGTTGCGGCCCTGTCGCTGGCCCTGGGCATCGGCGCGAACACCGTCATCTTCAGCCTGATCAATACCACCTTGCTGCGGCCGCTGCCCTATCCACGCTCCAGCCGCCTGGTGATGCTCTGGAGCGTGCCTCTCAATCGTCCCGATCAACGGAACGGCGTCATGTACCCAAACTACGCCGCGTTTCGGGAGAAGATGAAATCTTTCGAAATCGTCGGGGCAGAATGGAGCCAGCCTCGCAGTCTCGGTGCCGACGAGAACGGCCAGCCCGCGGAAAAACTCGAGGGCGAGGGCTTCACGCCTTCCATGTTCACTGCCCTGGGCGTGAAGCCGCTGCTGGGCCGCCTTCTCGCGGACGACGAAGACCAGATCGACGCTCAGGCGCGCGTGGTCCTGATTAGCGACCGCCTCTGGCAACGCCGCTTCGGCCGCGATCCGAATGTCGTCGGCAAGACCCTGCGCATGGACGGTGTCCCGATCACGCTGATCGGCGTCATGCCGCCGAATTTCTATCTGTGGAATGAGCAGGCCGACTTCTGGTCGCCACTTCAATTCAACCGGATGGTGCTGTGGAGCACTGGATTCACCATGTCAGTGGTCGCGCGTCTCAAGCCGGGCGTTTCCGTCGAGCAGGCCCAAGCCGAAATCGACACCCTGGCCGCGCAGCTTCGAGCGGCCGAACCCGAGCGCAACAAGGGATTAGGTGCGCGAGTCCAGCCGATGCAGGATTCGATCTACGGAGACTTGCGGTCGCCTCTGCTCATCCTTCAGGGAGCCGTCGCTTTCGTTCTGCTGATCGGCTGCGCGAATGTGGCCGGTTTGTTGCTGGCTCGCGCGGCGTCCCGGCGGACGGAGATCGCGATCCGCACCGCCATTGGAGCCGGCCGTTGGCGCATCATCCGCCAGCTTGTCGCCGAGAGCTTGCCACTTTCGATGCTCGGCGGCGTGTTGGGCGTGTTCCTCGCTTGGGGCGGCCTGCGAGCCTTCATCGCCGCCGCCCCGCCCGGATTTCCGAGGCTCGATGAGCTTTCCCTCGACCTGCCTGTGCTCGGATTCACCGCCGTGGTGGCGATTCTCACCGCTGTTGTATTCGGAGTTGTCCCCGCGATTCAGGCCTCGAACCCCGATCTGGTGGGATCGCTCAAGGAATCCGGCCGAAGCGGCACCGAGGGCGTCGGCCGCCAGCATCTTCGCAGCGCGCTGGTGACGGTTCAGATCGGACTGGCGCTGGTGTTGTTGATCGGCGCCGGATTGATGATCAACAGTTTCCTGCGCATTCAGAACAACCCTCTGGGCGCCGACCCCAAGGGCTTGCTGACCTTCGAATTTCGCTTTTCGCAGAACGAGACCATCAAAGAGTACGGAAAATACCGGAATGTCGGCCTTTGGGATGTGAGCCCACTCACCACGCTGACGTTCCAGCGCATTTTTGAGCGGATGCAAAAGCTGCCGGGTGTGCAGTCGGCGGCGGGTTCGGGAACGGCTCCGCTCGCCGGCGCGCTGCGCCTGGGCTTTCTCATCGACGGCCGTCCAGCCCCTCCGCCCGGAAGGGACGGCGAGCCGGGACAGATCGCCGCCTACATCGCGATCACTCCCAACTATTTCTCGACCTTGAGAACCCCGATTCTCCAAGGCCGCGATTTCAACGATCGCGACACCGCCGCGGCTCCCGCCGTGATCATGATCAATCAGACCCTAGCAAAACGGTACTGGCCCAACGAGAGCCCCATCGGGAAACGCATTTCGCTCGATTACGTCCCTAATGAGCCCGTCCGTGAGATCACTGGCGTGGTGGGCGACATCCGCCTTTTCCGCCAGCAGCGCCAGATCGAACCGACGGTGTACGTCCCGCACCTCCAGCAGACCGCGCGCTGGCTCGGCCCCGGTTGGAATGCCCGCTCGGGCATGTACTTTACTTTGCGAACTTCCGGCGATCCCATGAGCCTGGTGCCCGGCCTCCGCCAGGCCCTGGCCGAAGTGGACCGCAACAAACCCGCGGCGACCATCCGGACCGTCGAACAGAATCTGGACCGCCAGGTTCAATACGTCCGCCTGTATGTGTTGTTGTTCGGAGTCTTCGGAGCCATCGCCGCCGTACTCGCCGCCATCGGAATCTACGGCGTCATGGCCTATTCCGTCGCCGAGCGCGCCCGCGAAATCGGCATCCGCATGGCCCTGGGAGCCAGCGCCCGCGATGTCCTGTCGCTGGTGATCCGGCAGGCGCTGATTCTAGTTTCGATCGGCCTGGCCCTAGGCCTCGGGGGTTCGTTCGCGCTCACTCGGGTGATCAAGACAGCGCTGTACGGAGTCACCCCGACCGATCCGGCGACGTACGCCGGTGTCTCCCTGTTGCTGATCCTGGTCGCCGTACTCGCCTGCCTCATCCCCACTCGGCGGGCAGTGACAGTAGATCCGACGGTGACCCTGCGGTACGAGTGAGCCCAACGATCGCGTCCGTCCTTCTTTGCGTTCTCCGATCGACTATCTTGACCAGAAAGTCGTCTTTGCTGTCAGATGATAACAACGGCGACTTGGTTCGGGCGCATGGTACTCGGTATCAATGGAGCGTTGCTCGGGGCCTTCGCGATCCACCGTTGGATCTGGTATTCCACGATTCCTAAGACGTCCTTCTTGCACCGGTGTGGCAACTGCGCCATGGCTGCGATCGGTGTTCCCGTGGAGTTAGGCTTGGTGGGATGTCTATTCATCCTGATCGCAGCCAGTCGGGGCCGCCTGCCTATAAGTGCGAATCACCTTAGGTACTGGACGCTCGTCGCGGCGGAAATATCCAACCTATTCGGCACTCCTTTGTTCGCGCTCGGCTTTGCGCTCGGATTCTCGGTTCTCTTTTGCAAATACACTCATCATTTCCTGCGGTCGTGGCTCTGCTCGGCTCCAAACACTGGATCGCCAATGCCGTCGACCCGACCAATACCAGCCCAGGCGAGATGATTTTCGTTATGGGCTCCGGCACACTTTAGGGGTCTGGAGGGTATACCTGGAGCACCTGGAGCGTATACTTGTTAGACGAAAGGGTATGACAACCGCCACCAAACGACGCCAAGGGACGATGAAGTCGGACGCCCGAAGAAATGGCTCGCGGTCGCGCGTGGCCACAGAATTCGCTCCCGGATCGCTAGAAGCCGAGCTTTCGGCTATCGGCAAGTCGGTGCCGGATCGGGAGTGGGCGAAAGTTCCCGCCGACTACTTTGCCAATCTTGACCGCTACCGCCACGGCGCTCCGAAAAAGAAGTGAGGCTGGTTTTCGCGGATACCCTTTACTGGGGTGCGATCCTTCATCCTCGGGATCGGTACCGAAGCCAGGCGATTCGTGCCCGTGATGCGCTTGGGGAGGTGCGCTTGGTTACGACGGATGAGGTCCTGACTGAGCTCCTGGACGGGTTGGCGCCGCGCGGTCCGGAGTTGCGGGAGCAGCCGCGAAGGCAATTCGCCGGATCCTGAGCGACAGACGCGTTACCGTTCATCCGCAGTCGCGCGAATCGTTCCTCGCGGGACTGCGATTGTATGAACAGCGCTCTGACAAAGGCTACAGCTTGGTGGACTGCGTCTCGATGACTACGATGCGCCGCGAGGAGATCACCGAAATTCTGACGACCGACTACCACTTCGCTCAGGAAGGCTTCAAAGTCCTTCTCCGATGACCCGAGCCGGATGTACGTGCCGCACCGCGCGCTAGCTCGGCCCCCGGTTGGAATGCCTGCTTCGCGGTAGTCGCCTGCCTCATCCCTGGCGCGCATGCCTAGCCAACGTTCCTTTGGTTGTTATCGGGATCGAACGCGGGCTCCATGCTTCACGGAAGTATAATTTCATCGAGCGCCGTTTCGGGGTGGCGCACTGGCATGGGGGACTATGTCGATCTTCATCGTCCAACTCGGCGCCGCTCGAAAGGCGGGCGAAGGTTTGCGGCTCGGCACGGTGCGGCGGCCTCCGCGCGGGGTTCCGAAGTCTGACTTCGCTCGGCTGGACTATTATGACGTCTGGTTCCCGAACCTGTCGCCCAGCGCTGAACTGGTGCAGGAAGCCTTGCAAGCGGCGGACGAGCGGGCGTGGGCCGCATTCAGCCGGAAGTTCCGGCGGGAGATGCGCGAGCCAGATCGGAGCCGCGAACCGGACGTGCTGGCGGCGCTGTCGCATCAGACGAATCTGTCGCTGGGGTGCTACTGCGAAGACGAGCGCCGGTGTCACCGGTCTGTGTTGCGGGAACTTCTAGTGGAGCGCGGCGCGGCAGTAGTCTAACCCAAGTTCGTCATGAGACAGGCCGGAACTGGCCTAAGTCGTGCAGAATCAGTTCAGGCGATCGCCGAGTCTACACTACATTTGCGATTGAACTCGAGGTGGCTGGGGAGGCAGATGCCGAGCTGCTGGAGTAGGGATTT
>JBGPHB010000423.1:0-5168 GCA_041484155.1 Bryobacteraceae bacterium | reverse complement strand
TGTCCAGCAGACCGCGAGCCTTCAAGTCCTGAATCAGCGCCGCCGAGCCCTGGTCGCACTGCCCGCACATCGACTGCAGCCCCTGACGGAGTTCGTTGTGATGATCCCAGCTCGCCACCGGCGGGAAGATCTGGACGAACCGCACGCCTGCCTCGATCAGCCGCCGCGCCATCAGGCAACGCGTTCCATAGGCCGCCGTCACCGCATTGTCCAGCCCGTACATTTTTCGGGTGGAGTCGGATTCCTTCGAGAGATCCAAAACCTCGGTTGCGGCCAACTGCATGCGCGCCGCCAGTTCGTAGTTCTGGATACGCGCATCCAGCTCCCTTTCCCGTGGATGCTCCCGCTGGTGCAGGTTGTTGAATTTGGCCAGCAGGTCGAGGTTATCCCGTTGCGCGCCGGGCGGAATCGGATTCGCCGGATTCAGGTGATGGACAGGCGTGCCGGCCGAGCTGAATTCCACGCCCTGATAAAGGGCCGGCAGGAAACCGCTCGACCACGCCATCTTCCCGCTGCTGTTATATCCGGCCGGGTCGCGCAGCACGACGTACGCCGGCAGGTTCTGATTTTCGGTTCCCAGCGCGTAGCTGATCCACGCGCCCATCACAGGGCGACCTGCAAAGATCTTGCAGGTTTCCATCATGTTCACGCCTTCGGGATGGTTGTTATGCTCCGTGTACATGGAGCGGATGAGGCACAACTCATCGGCGACGCCGCCGAGGCGAGGGATGATGTCGGACATCTCCATGCCGCACTGACCGTAGCGTTTGAACTGGAACGGGCTGCCGAGCAGGACATTCTTGTTGCCCGGCTGAAAAGTCTCTACCTGCTGCGTGATGGTTTCGCCATTCCGCTTGTTCAGCTCGGGCTTGGGATCAAACAGGTCGACCTGGCTCGGCCCCCCGTTCTGAAAAAGCTGAATCATCGCTTTGGCCGGGCCTTTGAAGTGCCCTGCACGCGGTTTCAGATCGGAGTACAGCACCGGCGTGGATTCACTCACGGCGCCGCGCAAAGGGTTCTCCTTCAGCATGTAGGCCAGCGCCATGCTGCCGAAGCCGAGCCCGGATCTTTCGAGCAGCTTTCGCCGCGTGTAAGTCGCCGTGTCGAATCTCATAGGTTCTCTATTCCACATACAGAAATTCATTCGTTGCCATCAGCATCTGACACACGCTGGCCAGGGCCTTCTTCGAAGACTCGTCAGGCGGAGTCTTCAGGTCCAGGTAGCGCCGCGTTTCCTTCGCGATGTGTTCGACGCTCAATCGCGTCTCCTCCGCGGTCGGCTTGCGTCCCAGTGCCATCACGAAAGCCGATTCCACCTTCTTCTCGGCCGGCGCCGCGCTGCCCGCGTTTTCCACGATGCGATCCGCGAAATCTTCGGCTCGCTGCATGACAAACTCGCTGTTCAGCATCGTCAGGGATTGCAAGGGAGTCGCGGAATTCGTGCGCCGGGTGCAATTCACAGCCATCACGGGAAAGTCGAACACATCGAGGAAGCTCGAAGAATAATTGCGCCGCGCCAGCAGGTAGACGCTGCGCCGGAACCTGCTCGTTGGCGTTGGGCCCTTTTCCGCGTCGCTGACGAGGCCATCCTGGCTCGCCGTCAGTCCGACGGGTACTCCGCCCATCGATCGATCCAGTTTCCCGCTGGATGCCAGAACCTGGTCGCGCAGCGCCTCCGCTTCCACGCGCCGCAAGTTCATGCGCCAAAGGAGATCGTTGCCCGGATCGACCGTCTCCGCCACAGAAGTCTTGTCCTCCGAGGGACGCCGCGAGCTCTGCCTGTAAGCCGTCGACGTCATCATCATCCGATGCAGCCGCTTGAGAGTCCATCCGTTCTCCACGAAATCCACCGCCAGCCAGTCCAGCAATTCCGGATGCGTCGGAAGCGCTCCCATGCGTCCAAAATTCTCCGGCGTGGCGACTATGCCTTTGCCGAAGTGCTGCATCCACATGCGGTTTACAAACACGCGCGCAGTTAGCGGATGGTTCGGCCGGGTGAGCCAATGGGCCAGCGCGAGCCGTCTGCCGCTTGTCTTTCCCTGGGTATCCGGTCCACGAACCGCGTCCGATTTTCCCGGCTCGCTAAGGACCGTAAAGAAGCCGGGCGCCACCACCTCTCCCGGCGTCTCGAACTGGCCTCGGCGGAGCAGATGAGTTGTGGGCGGAGCTCCGATATCCCATAACGCTTGAATCTTGTCGTACGAGCGCCGCCATCCTTCCAGCGTTTCGATCCTCTTCCGCAGTTTGTCGCTGGTCGATTTCTCGCTCTCGGTGAGCACCTTGTCCACTTCTTCAGTAGAGACTGTCAACTGCTTATCGAGTTTCCGGAAGAAATATTTCTGGATGTCGTTCCGCTTCTCGGCCGTCGTTTCGAAGGCCGCCCGCACATCACCGCGCAGCGTTTCCGGGACTGCCGCCTCCAGCTTGGACGTAAACAGACGCTGCTCGTACGGATAACGCACACTGGCAAGCTGTTTCTTCAACTCACCGAGTGGGCGATCGATTTCGGCGTTGTAGCGCGTGATCTCGTCCTGTTCGGCCTTGGATACATCGGGAAGGAATCGCTCCTTTGGCTGCTTCCACTGGTCCGGGTTGTAGCCGGTGGCGAACACGGCGAGCATTCGATAGTAGTCCCGCTGGGGGATCGGGTCGTACTTGTGGCTGTGGCAGCGGGCGCACTGGCCGGTCAGCCCGAGGACTCCGGACGAGAAGTTATCCACCACCCGCGTCAGCACATCGGTATAGTAAGGGGGAAGATTTACCTCCGGCGAGTCAGTCAGGTCCTGCATCAAGCGAAGGTAGCCGGTCGCGATGAGCTTTTCCTGAATGTCCGGCGTATACTTTGGAGCCTCCCGCCAGTCCACCATTTCGTCCCCCGCCAGTTGCTCCGTGAGGAATTGGTTGAAGGGCTTATCCTGATTGAACGAGCGGATTACGTAGTCGCGATACCGCCAGATCCCTTCGTTGAGGAACAGATTCTTGAGATCGTTGGCGAAGCCCTGCTCGTCGTTGTAACCGGCCGTGTCGAGCCAATGGCGTCCCCAGCGCTCTCCATGCTGCGGGGATGCCAGCAAGCGATCGATCAGCCGCTCGTAAGCGTCCGGCTTATTGTCCGCAGTGTACGCCTGGACCTCTTCGGGAGACGGAGGCAGTCCGGTCAGGTCCATGTACGCGCGCCGCATCAGAACCAGTTTCGGAGCTTCCGGCGAAAATGCCAGCCCCTTCGATTCCAGCTTGGCGAGAATGAACGCATCGATCGGCGTCCGCACTGATTTTGAGTTCTTGACTTTCGGAACCGCGGTGCGGACAGGCGGGCGAAACGCCCAGAACTCCCGATCCTTGTCGCTCACTTCAGATGTCTTGGATACTGGCGGAGGAGGGGCAGCCTTCGGCTGAGGAGCCGTCGGTTGTTCCGTGAGAGCTCCAGCGTCAATCCATCTGCGAATGAGCTCGACCTGCTCGCTACTCAGTGGCTCTCCAGCTCCCTTGGGTGGCATAGTGCCATTCGCCACCCGCAGGATGAGCAGGCTCGAGTCAGCCGAGCCGTTGATGATCACCGGGCCCTGAGTGCTGCCCTTGAACGCCGATGCCGCCGTTCGCAGATCCAGCCCGGCCATAGGATGGTCCGAGCCGTGGCATTGGAAGCAATGCTTGCTGAGAACCGGCTGAATGTCCTTCTCAAATCTAAGCTTGGTGCTGTCAGATTGAGAAAACGCGAGGCCCTGTAAAATCAACCCGAGGGCAGCCGCGGCAACGGTCAATGACAGATTGCGGTTCATGGCTCCCTCTGGCCGTGATCTGAAAAAGGCTTCGCTGCTATCGTAGCACCTTTCGTCCGACCGGCCAACGTTCCTAGCCGCAGATTCGGCTGCGAAAGGACCTCGGGATTCACAATGTTATCCGGCCGGTTGCCGGAGAGCGCACTCGCCATCTGGCTGGCTGCAATGCGCCGCAAGTCCACCAGGGACTCGACCGAATTGAACGCGGCATGCGGCGTGGCGACGATTTTCGGATGCCGGATCACCGGATCGTCCGGATCGGGCGGCTCCTTCGCGAAAACATCCAGACCCGCTCCGGCGATCGTCCCGCGGTCCAGCGCCTCGATCAGATCGCGCGCGTCCACGACCTCCCCGCGCGCCGTGTTGATCAAAAATGCCGTCGCCTTCATCCGCTCGAACGCATTACGCGAGAACAGCCCGCGAGTCTCGCTGGTCAGCGGGACATGAATCGAGATGAAGTCGCTCCCAGCCAAGAGCTCGTCGAAAGAAACCAGGGTTACGCTATGTTCGGCGGCGGCCGCGGCGGGAAGGATCGGATCGCACACGATGATCCGCATGCCAAACGCGGCGGCTTTCCGGCTCAAAACCTTGCCGATCTTTCCGAAGCCCAGAATACCGAGTGTCTTTCCAGCCAGACGGTACAGCGGCGTGCCGGCTTTCAAGTCGTAAATTCCGGACTTCGCGTTGCGGTCGAAGAAAGCGATCTTTCGGGAGCAGGCCAGCATCAGCCCGACGGCGTGATCGGAGACTTCCTCGACGCAATACGCCGGAACGTTGGTTACAATCATGCCCAGGCTCGAAGCGCTCGCGACGTCGATATTGTCAAGCCCAATCCCATAGCGTCCCACCGCGACGCAGCGCGGAGCTCCGTGCAGTACGTTCGCCGTCACCGGCTTCCAGCACGTCAGAATCCCATCTACATCCGCCGCCAGTTGGACGAGCTCAGGCTCGTCGCCGGTCGTGGCGATTACCATCGAGGCGCCGACGCCGTCGAAAATCGCGCGCTCTTCTTCTAAGTCAGCCCAGGCGTAATCCGTTATCAGTACTTTCATATGCATAGCGTTTGGGTTCGTCGCTCCATTCGGCGTCGGCTAGTGGCCAGCGGGGAGTAATCCCGGAGCGGTTCAATGGGGAACGGGGCCATTTCCCATCGGCGAGCGCAATTGCCGTTTCCAGCGAATACCGCCAGTAGCCATCGTGAAAGATGTCGGAGTAGCCGGCGATATGCGGAGTGAGGACGACATTCTCCATCGTCAGCAGAGGGTTATCCGAACTGATTGGTTCCTGTTCAAACACGTCGAGACCCGCACCGCCGATCCGGTTTTCCTGCAATGCACGGATAAGAGCGGCTTCGTCAATCACGCCTCCTCGCGACGTGTTGATCAGGAT
>JBGPHB010000422.1:0-5169 GCA_041484155.1 Bryobacteraceae bacterium | reverse complement strand
GTCGCCGGGGCGCGCGGCCGGATTGAAAATCAGATCACCCATCGGATGAATGCGGGTGTTATGCTGCACGCGCATCAGTTCACGGGCTGTGCCTTCGAACGCGGTGTTGGAAGTATTCGTGTCGGTCCATTCGATCAACACCGCCTCTCGAGAAAGAGGACCGGGCGTGTGTATCGCCGGCGTCAGCGAGTATCCCGAGGTCTTCAGGCCGGGGAAATTCGTGTTATTCGGCAAGCTGGAGCCGGGGAGCTCCGGGTCCTCAATGTGGACCGTGTAGAACTTGCCGTTATGCGCGTAATCGGGATCGAAGACAAAGCTGACAAAGCCACTCGCAAACCCGTTCTCAAACGGCAGCTTGCGAAATATTCCGTGCCGGCCTTCGCGGCTGTTGAAGTCCAGGTACGTCACGAGCTTCTTGGTCTGTTTGTCGAGGATATACAGGGGTCCGTTCAGGTCGTTCACGAAGGAACGCTTTTTGGAGCCCCCCGGCTCCTCGCGCAGGAAGTTGACCCTGGAAAGAAGGCCCATCACTTGCCCCTGACCGTCGACCGCTCCGGTCATGGGCATGGTCACGTAGTCCTTGATTTCGATCGTGATGTCCGGCGAGGCCGCAGCGGCCGAAACGGCGGCCGCGGCAAACGCGAGGCAAACGGGCCGCCACTGGAGAGTCAAGACTTGGCGCCGAGTGCAACCACGAAGTACTCGGCACGATCGGGACCAGGGTTGTGGACACCGTGTTCTTCGTTGGAGTTCACGTAACAGATGGACCCGGGAGTCAGACGCTTGGTCACTCCCTTCACCGTGGCGTCCAACAGCCCCGTTTGCAGCATGAACATCTCTTCGTGAACATGCCGATGCGGAGGATGGGGTGACTGTCCCGCCGCCAGTTCGGTCACATGCACCTCCACGGGAAAGCCGGTATGGGTTTCGCCATCCAGGACCGCGTGGCTCTTGTTGGGACCGCTCACTTTGACTGGCAGGTCCTCGAACTTCATCATTTTCGTGGACAGCCGTTTCGACTGTTCCTGCTGGGCTGTAGCGGTTCCGGCCGCCAAGGCCGGGAGTAGCATTGAAAAGTTTCGTCGAGAGTATTTCATATCCACCGGTGCCGATTATATCCTAAGAACTCATCTCATGAGTAACTGGGGCTCACGCATGATACAATTCGACAGAAATGGACCATGGCTCTCAACGTCCAGATCGAGCTTGAGGATCAGCGCGCTGAACTGAGAGCCGTCATAGAGTCCAAGGAGTTCGCGAGAGCTCCGGCGATGGCGAAGCTGCTGACCTATCTCTGCGAGAAAACGTTCGAAGGTAAGGTCCATGAGATCAAGGAATTCAGCATCGCAACGGAAGTCTACGGCCGGGATCAGCACTTCGGTGAAAAGCGGGATTCGGTGGTCCGCGTCGAGGTCTCCCGGCTGCGCAAACGCCTGGCGAACTATTACGAACACGAGGGAATTGAACATTCTCTGCGGATTCAGATTCCAGCCGGGACCTATCAGCCCGAATTCGAGTTCGCACTAGCGACGGTGAATCCCGCCGTGCCGCCGGACATGAGTCCCCCCGCACCTGCACGGGCGCAAAGACCACTCTGGAGGAAATTCGCTCTGGCCGCGTTCGTTCTCTTCGTCGCGGGGCTGCTGGCCGTGCTGTTGAAGGCTCCGAAGACGGCTGAAGTATCCCCGGGTGCCGCCATAGAATTACCGAAGCGCCTCGCCGTTGTGCCCCCGGCCACCGCGGAGACGCCGCATCCGGTTCGAATCCTCGCCGGCTCTGCGGTGGAACGGTCGGTGGACCGGTTCGGCGTCGAATGGCTCAGCGACCGCTATTTCATTGGTGGTGAGCAGAACCGCTGGCAAATCGCCGGGAAGGAGATGGGGGTGCCAAACCGCGTCATCCGCGGGGCGCCGGACCAGCTCCAATTCCAAACTTTTCGTTTTGGAAGTTTCTCCTATCGCATTCCCTTGCCGAAGGGAAAGTATGAGCTGAAGCTGTACTTTTCCGAGGTGATCTACGTACCAACGGATTTCGGTGAGGGTGTGGAGAACCGTCGTGTTTTTCACGTTCTGATGAACGGCCGGCCGCTGCTTTCTTCCTTCGATATCGCCGCCGACGCGGGCGCGGCGAACACGGCGGATATTCGCGTCTTCGACAACGTCTCGCCGGTGGATGGTTTTCTAACGCTCGACTTCCGGCCCATCATGTCGGGGGCATGGCTGAACGCGATCGAAGTTGTTCCGAATGACACGGGGCGTGCCCTTCCGCTTCGGATTGTGACCAGAAACGTGAACATAACGGATCACCGCGGCGACCTCTGGGAAATTGACCGGTACTACGACGGCGGAAGGCGTGCCACCGACGGCGGGTCCATCACGGGCACGGAAGACCCGGAACTATTCAAAGGGCAGCGTTATGGGAATTTCACCTATCGCTTCCCAGTGCCACCCGGAAAGTATCGGCTTCGTCTTCTATTCGCCGAGATCTTCTTCGGTCCCCAGAATCGTGGCAAAGGCGGGATAGGCGGCCGCATCTTCAACGTTTATTGCTCCGGCATCATGCTCTTGCACCACTTCGACGTCTTCAAAGAGGCCGGTGACAACCGGGCTATTGAAAAAGTGTTCCACGGAATCACACCCAATGCCCAGGGCCGCATCGATGTCACCTTTGAGCCGGTGGTGGAGTATGCGATGGTCCAGGCGATTGAGTTGACCGCGGAGAAGTAAGGTTTCCAAAGACGACAGCTCAAGCATGTCCTACGCGTAACCACGTGTAGCCATACTGATTTTATTGGTCTTACGGGACTAACCAATGTGTCGCCAACCCTCTGACCGTGACACCTTGCCGCACGTCTGAAAACATGTCATACTTCCCGGCATTCAGGTCTTAACCGCGGCAGGGTTTTCACATGCGCGAAGGGAGAATGAAACTATGCGCTACTCGTTTAAGCGTTGCTTGTCTTATGGCGCTCTGCTCACGTTCCTAGTAGCCGGTTGTACTCAGGCTCAGACCCTCGGTACGGTCACGGGCGAAGTTAGAGATGCCTCGGGCAGCATCGTTGCAGGCGCCGCCATCACGGTCCGCAACACGGAAACCAACGCGATCCGTAATGCCACCACCAATGACGATGGCATCTATTCGATTCCAGCGTTGAACCCTGGATTGTATGACGTTCGGGCGGAGAGATCCGGCTTCAAGGCCGCGACGCGGCCCGGCATTCAGCTCCAGGTGCAGCAGACTGCGCGTATCGACTTTGCGCTCGAAGTCGGTCAGGTGAGCGAGACGATCGAAGTAACCGGCGCGCCTCCGCTCCTGACCACCGAGAACGCCACGGTCGGCACCGTCATTGAGCAGAAGCGCATCACCGATCTGCCGTTGAACGGCCGCAATTTTTTCAGTCTGGTTGCGTTGAGCCCGAACGTGACGTACGGATTCACTGAGCCTCAGCAGGCCGCCGGACGCCAGGGCGGGACGCGGTCCACCCTCACGATGTCGCTCGCGGGCTCCAGATCCACCTGGAGCAACTACACGCTGGACGGCATCGCGAACACCGACATCAATTTCAATCTGTACATCGTGCTGCCTTCCGTGGAAG
The DNA here is from genome assembly GCA_041484155.1 of Bryobacteraceae bacterium. GTDB lineage: Bacteria > Acidobacteriota > Terriglobia > Bryobacterales > Bryobacteraceae > Palsa-187. The sequence continues at coordinate 1,574 of JBGPHB010000422.1, read as the reverse complement.
CGCTTCAGGAATTCAAGGTGCAGACGGGCGTCTACCCGGCGGAGTTCGGACGCGAGGCCGGCCAAGTGAACGTATCGACCAAAGGCGGGACCAATGAATATCACGGCTCGGCGTTCGAGTTCCTCCGCAACGACCGGTTGGATGCAAGGCCATACTTCTTTAAGGATCCCGAGAGCCCGAATCAGACGGCGCCGCCCAAGCTCCCTTACCGGCAGAATCAGTATGGGTTCACGCTAGGCGGCCCGGTTCAGATCCCGAAACTCATCAACGGGAAAAACAAGGTATTCTTCCTGGCTAATTACGAGGGCTTCAAGTCCCGCACCGCGATCACCAATTTCGCCACGGTGATGACTCCCGCGATGCGAAAGGGTGACTTCTCCGTGGTCGCCACGCAGCTGTTCGATCCGTTCTCCACGGCGAAGAACGGAACGGTCACGACGAGGACTCCGCTCTCTGGCAATCAGGTTTCGCCCCTCCGCATCAGCGCCGGTTCGAAGTACCTCTTGGACAATTTCATCCCTCTGCCGAACATAGCCCAGACCGGTCTTCCGAATCGGAACTACCAGTACACCGCGAATACTCCGGTAGATAAGGATCAGTTCACTGGACGCATCGATTTTAACCAGAGCACGAATTCGCAGTGGTTTGGGCGATATAGCTGGACGGATGAATCGACCGTCACACCAGGCATCTTCCTGAGCGGCACGGTGCTGTATACGAGAGCCAGCCAATGGGTGCTCGCCAATACGCGCATCTTCTCCCCTTCGAAGGTCAACGAGATTCGCTTTGGCTACAACTCGATCTATAACAACATTACGCAAGAGCTGGCCAATAAGCAGAACGTCAATGAGAAGTTGGGAACGTCCATCAAGGTGGATGACCCGAACTCCTGGGGCATTCCGCAAATCGGCTTGGGTGGCGGCCTCGACAGCTTGGGCAACGGCACCAACGGACCCTTCAGCATCGATGACAAGGTTTTCCAGTTAGTCGACAACTTCTCCTGGATAAAGGGCAAGCACTCCCTCCGGTTCGGCGGAGAGTGGCGCTACAACCAGTTCCTGCAGATTGGCAATGAATTCGCCCGCAGCCAGTTCTCCACGAACGGGCAATTCACGGGCGATCCCACGAAGAGCCTCGCCGGAGGATACCAGGGCGCGGATTTCCTGATGGGCGCATTCACCACCATCCAGGGCGCTGTCGCCTTGGCGAAGGGCGACTTCCGGAATACGGAAGTGGCCGCCTTTATTGATGACACCTACAAATTGACACCGCGTTTTACCGTGAACCTGGGGTTGCGGTGGGAATTTGCCCAGCCCTTGCTGGACAAGTTCGGGAACGAACCCAATATCCAGTTGCGGCAGACGCTACCCAATATCGCCAACGTCCCCGACCAGAGTCTCCACCCGGTTTTGGTGCGGACAGGGAACGGTGATTTTTATGACGGCTTGGCGTTCCGCTTCACCGGACCTGTCCAGGTGGCGCGCGACGGACGCTTGGGGGACCGGCTGATCAAGAGCGATTGGAACAACTTTGCTCCGCGCGTCGGCCTGGCCTTCAGTCCATCGTCTCAATGG
>JBGPHB010000421.1:0-5172 GCA_041484155.1 Bryobacteraceae bacterium | reverse complement strand
TACTCGGCATCCCCTTCAATCTCGTCTGGCTTCTCTGCTGGATCGTGCTCAGTACGCTGTGCATGTGGGCCGCATACCGAGTGGAAGCCGCACGGGATAGGAAAGACGGCGGAGCCCCATGAGCCCCAGCGCGGTTTCGCTGGCGACGATCTTCGCGATCGTCGGGCTGGGCGCCACCATCGGCTTTCTGGCCGGAGCCCGCCGGAAGATGGACCTGGAACAGTGGACGGTTGGCGGCCGTGGCTTCGGTGCCGTGCTGATGTACCTGCTGATGGCAGGCGAGGTTTACACGACGTTCTCCTTTCTGGGAGCCAGCGGCTGGGCTTATTCTCGTGGCGGCCCGACCTTGTACATCATGGCTTACCTGACCCTGGCTTACGTTGTGTCGTTCTTTATCCTGCCGCAGATCTGGGAGATTGGCCGGAAGCACGGGCTGCAGACGCAATCCGACTTCTTCAGCATGCGCTACGGCAACAAGTACCTGGCCGCATTTGTGTGCGTCGTTGGCGTCGCATTCCTGATCCCTTACCTGCAGCTTCAGCTCACGGGGCTGGGTATCATCGTCTCGGTCGCCAGCTTCGACGGCATCGGCCGCACTCCTGCCATGGTGATCTCGGTCGCCCTGTTGGCGGCATTCGTTCTTGCCAGCGGCGTTCGCGCAGTGGCCTGGGTCAGCGTCCTGAAGGACGTGTTGATGGTCGTCGCGGCGCTCTCCATCGGCATCGGTATACCGTACATTCACTACGGGGGCATCGGTCCCATGTTCGCAGCACTGGCGCATGCGCGGCCGGAGCACCTGACCATGCCGGGCGCCACCACGAACCTGGGCCACACGTGGTACATCTCCACGGTTCTTCTGACTTCGCTCGGATTCTACATGTGGCCGCACGGGTTTGGGGCCACCTTCACCGCAAAAAGCAGTGACACATTGCGCCGCAACGCCGTGGTGATGCCCCTCTACACCATCACGCTCGCCTTTATCTTCTTCGCAGGGTTCACCGCGGTTTTGGTCGTGCCCGGCTTGCCCGATGGCGACCTCTCGCTTTTGATGATCGTGCGCAAAAGCTTCCCTGCCTGGCTCCTGGGCGTGATCGGCGGTGCTGGCGCGCTCACCGCGATGGTGCCCGCCGCCATCATAATTCTTACCGCCGCCACTTTGTTCGCAAAAAATCTCTATCGGCCCATCTTCGCGCCGGCGACGACGGACGATCAGGTTGCCAATCTGGCGCGCGTCATGGTCGTGGTGCTCAGCGTCATCAGCCTGTACTTCGCCATCTACAGCTCCACCACGCTGGTATCTCTTCTCCTGCTGGGCTACGCCGGCGTGACCCAATTCTTCCCCGGTGTGGTTCTGGGCCTGTACTGGAAACGTGTCGCCATGCCTGGAGTGTTCGCTGGCATGATCGCGGGAGTCGCCACTGTCGCCTTCCTCATCCTCACCCATCAGGACCCCTTTTTCGGATGGAGTGCCGGGTTCGTGGCGCTGTGCCTTAACTTTCTGATTACGGCGATCGTGAGCCTGCTCATCGGTATACTGCGGACGGATGGAGCCGGAAGTAGAGAAGAGATTCGCACGGATCGAGTCGCTCCTGCACGCGATGACAGAGCGGCAGGACCGGTCTGAGGCACGCTCCCTCAAGCGGTTCGAACGCTCCGAGCAGCGCATGGACAAGTTCGACAAACAACTTCAAGCCACTCGAAAACTGGTCGAGGCCGGCTGCGGATGCTCGTACGTCTGCGCACCAGGGTCGACCGGCTTGCCGCCACGCAGGATGCGTTTCTGCGCTAGCTCCGCAATGGCCGCAATGGAAGAAAAGGGGCACAACGGCTCCAAGCGCCGCGGCCCGTAGGCCCCGAACCGTAGTTGTTAGACTGCGGACAAGTGGAACCAGAAGTAGAAAAGCGATTCGCGAGGATCGAGTCGCTCCTGCAGGCGATGACCGAGCGGGAGGACCGGTCCGAGGCACGCTCCCTCAAGCGGTTCGAGCGCGCCGAGCAGCGCATGCAGCTCGCCGAGCAACGCATGGATCGAGCCGACCAGCGCATGGATCGAGCCGAGCAGCGGATGGATCGCGCCGACCAGCGCATGGACAAGTTCGACAAACAACTTCAAGCCACTCGGAAACTGGTCGAGGCCGGCATGCGGATGCTGGTACGTCTGGGCGCCAGGGTCGACCGGCTTGCCGCCACGCAGGATGCTTTTCTGCGCTCCCTCCGCAATGGCCGCAGTGGACGAAACGGGCACAACGGCTCCGAGCGTCGCGGCACGTAGGTCCCGAACCGTTATTGTTATACTGCGGACGGATGGAACCAGAAGAAGAAAAGAGATTCGTACGGATCGAGTCGCTCCTGCACGCGATGACCGCGCGGGAGGACCGGTCCGAGGCACGCTCACTCAAGTCTGAAGCACGCTCACTGAAGCGATTCGAGCGCTCCGAGCAGCGTATGGAGCTCGCCGAGCAACGCATGGACAAGTTCGACAAACAACTTCAAGCCACGCGAAAACTGGTCGAGGCCGGCATGCGGATGCTGGTACGTCTGGGCACCAGGGTCGACCGGCTTGCCGCCACGCAGGATGCTTTTCTGCGCTCGCTCCGCAATGGCCGCGGTGGAAGAAACGGACACAACGGCTCCAAGCGTCGCGGCTCGTAGGTACCGAACCGTTATAGTCTCTGGAGCATGGTGTCGAGCAACTGGCAGGCCGCCTGAAGAAATGAGCCCATTGGCCGCTCTAAGCAGCGCTGCGATAGACTGATTGAATCCAATGCCGCTTTCTGTTGGCGACCGTGTGGGTCCGTACGAAATCGTTGCACCCATCGGCGCGGGCGGAATGGGCGAGGTGTATCGAGCCAAAGATACCAAGCTGAAGCGCGAGGTGGCGCTGAAGGTTTTGCCCGAAGCGTTCGCCCGCGATCCGGAGCGTATGGCCCGCTTCCAACGCGAGGCCGAGGTGCTGGCGTCCTTGAACCATCCCAACATCGCGCAGATTTACGGAGTGGAAGATCGTGCGCTGGTGATGGAGCTGATCGACGGCCAAACGCTAAAAGGACCGCTGCCGGTGGAAACGGTGCTCCTCTACGCAAAGCAGATCGTGGAGGCACTGGAAGCCGCTCACGAAAAAGGCATCGTTCATCGCGATCTGAAACCCGCCAACATCATGATCACTCCCGCGGGTGTCGTGAAGGTGCTGGACTTCGGTCTCGCAAAGGCCGGGGAGGGCGCCACGGCCTCTGGAGATCCGGCTAACTCTCCCACGCTCACCATGGGGCGGACCGTGGCCGGAATGATTCTCGGCACGGCAGCCTACATGTCGCCGGAGCAAGCCAAAGGCAGGGCCGTCGATCGGCGGACCGATGTCTGGGCGTTTGGTGTCGTGCTGTATGAAATGCTCACCGGCAAACCGCTGTTCACGGGGGAGGGCGTCGGGGAGGTTTTGGCTTCGGTCATCAAGGACGAGCCTAAGCTGGACTCGCTGCCTGCGCAAGCGCGCCCGATCGTCGAGCATTGTTTGCGCAAGGATCCCCGGAAGCGCTGGCAGGCGGTGGGCGACATTCGGATCGCACTGGAGGAGGGTGTCGCCGCCGCGGAACCCGCTCCCTCACGGTCGCGGTTCGGAGGCGTGGCGGGGATTGCGGCGGGGGTGCTGGCGATGGCCCTGGCCGCGATGTCGTGGATCGCGTGGCGCGCTACGCGGCCGGTCGATCATCCGCTGATTCGGCTGAGCGTCGATCTCGGCCCGGACGCGGTGGCGGGTGTTCGCACCACCGCTGCCATTTCGCCCGATGGAACCCGTCTGGCGTTTCTCGCGCGCGGATCGGATGGCAGGGAGCGCATTGCCACTCGGCTGCTGAACCAATCGCAAACTGCGCTGCTGTCCGGTACCGAAAACGCCTCCGATCCGTTTTTCTCGCCCGACGGTCAATGGATCGGCTTCTTCGCCGACGGAAAGATCAAAAAGGTGTCGGTGCAAGGCGGCGCGGTGGTCACCTTGTGCGATGCCATCGCCGGGCGTGGCGGCTCCTGGGGCGAAGACGGCAATATCATCGCCACGGTCGACAGCAGTGCCGGATTTGGCCTTTCCCGCGTGCCGGCTTCGGGAGGGATGCCGCAAGTGCTGACCCAGCCTGGCGAGCACGACGAAGTCACGCACCGCTGGCCGCAGGTCCTAGACGGCGGCCAGGCCGTGCTGTTCACAGGAAGCAAGACGATCGGCAACTACGAGGACTCAAGCATCGAGGTCCTATCGCTGAAGACCGGCCAAATGAAGGTGGTGCAGCGCGGCGGCTATTTCGGCCGCTATCTGCCTGGCGGCTACCTGGTTTACATCCATCAAGGGACCTTGTTCGGCGTGCCATTTGACCTGGACCGTCTGGAGGTCAGAGGCACCCCTGCGCCGTTGCTGGAGGATGTGCCGGGAAACACGCTGAATGGCGGCGGCCAATTCGATTTCTCCCGCAACGGTACTTTCGTTTACTTGAGCGGAAAATCCACGGCGGGAGACCGGATCGTGTGGCTCGAGAGCGGCGGTAAGACGCAACCTGTGATCGCCATGGCAGGGGGATATTTCGACCTTCGCTTTTCTCCCGATGGCAACCGGCTGGCGTTCTCTTTTTCGGGCACGGATATTCAAGTTTACGAATTGGGACGCAACACCCTGACCCGGCTCACCTTCAAAGCAAACTCAAACCGCTTCCCGGTCTGGACTCCCGACGGAAAACATATCGTTTTCGTGGCGCAGGATACTTCTATCCAATGGATTCGGGCCGATGGAGCCGGAGAAGCGCAGCGGCTGCTCGACAGCAACAACGTTCGGAACACGTATTCATTCTCTCCCGATGGCAAGCGCTTGGCGTTCAGCGAGCGGGCCTCGAAAACCGGGTCTGACCTTTGGATGTTGCCGCTCGACACCAGCGACCCAGAGCATCCCAAGCCGGGCAAACCGGAACTCTTTCTTGGAACACCGTTCGACGAGTATGAACCGGCGTTTTCTCCGGATGGCCGCTGGATCGCGTACGCCTCCACCGAGTCGGGTAGCCTCGAGGTGTATGTGCGGTCCTTCCCAGGCGGGGCGCCTTCCGGATCCGGCAAATGGCTGATTTCTACAGGCGGCGGCCGGTTTCCGATCTGGTCGAGAAATGGCCGGGAACTGTTCTACGAGAGTCCCGACAACCG
>JBGPHB010000420.1:0-5176 GCA_041484155.1 Bryobacteraceae bacterium | reverse complement strand
ATTTCAGGTTGGGCCCGCCGGCGCAGTTTTTCACGCGGACCTACAGCTTCTGGGCCGGCGTCATTGGCGGATGCTTCCTGACCACCGCCAGCCATGGGACCGAGCAGTTGATGGTGCAGCGTCTGCTGGCCGCGCGCAGCGAACGCCAAAGCCGGTTCGCGCTGTTCGCGAGCTGGGGTGTGATCCTGATCCAGTTCACGCTGTTCCTGGTGATCGGCGTGTGCCTGTATGCGCTGTATTCCGACCATCATTGGAAACCGCCGGACTCGCTTGACAAAATCTACCCGCTGTTCGTCTGGGAACATCTCCCGGCAGGTGTTGCGGGCCTGGTCATCGCGGCCATTCTCGCCGCGGCGATGTCCAACCTGAGCGCCGCCTTGAATTCGCTGGCTTCCACTACGGTGATGGATTTCTTGAAGCCCCTCTTGCAAAAACCGTTCGAGAGCGGTTCGGGAGACTCGCGCTGGCTAAGGCTGGCCCGGTACGCCACGCTCGCATGGGGCATCGTGCTGTTCGGCGTCGCGCTGCTAGCTCGGAATTGGGGAAGCGTACTTCAGGCTGGACTCTCCATCGCCTCGATTCTCTATGGATCATTGTTAGGCGTCTTCCTGCTCGGGCTGTTGACGCGCCGTGTGGGGGAAAAGGCGGCGATGTGCGGCATGTGCGCCGGCCTGGCCCTAATGCTCTACATCAAATTCGCGACGCCGATCGCATTTACGTGGTACGTACTGATCGGTACCACGGCGACCTTCGTGACTGGTCTGGCTGCATCTCTGTTCTGGAAGGAGAATCCACCAGTGCCGCATCCAGAGTTGGACCTGCGTAGCGATTGAATATGCTATTCGGCATATCTGGTCCTTGAAGTGTTTGTTTTCGTAGCTTTAGAGTGGATCCACGTGATACCAGATGGTTTCCCGTTCCGCTATTATGTTGTTAAGAGGCCCGGCTGAGCGTTGCAGATGGCAGTGTTGCCCGGGCGGTCGCCGGGCCGGGAGGTTTAACCAAAAAAGGGAGTTCGGGGGAACTTCTGTTCGGTTTTCAGAACAAAGTTCTTGAAAACTACTCTTAACTATGGTTAAACTCTTAGAGCAAGGATCGGAAGAATTGGTTCCGTCTGTTCGGTTTTCAGAACGGAGCCCGGTCCTCGCGGGACTTGGATCGAACTGGAGAAGTTAAATATGGATGTGCTGAAAATGCTGGCTGATTTACGCCAGGAACGAGAACAGATTGAGGAGGCCATTATGACGCTGGAGCGCTTGGCCCGGGGCCGGGGACGACGCCGTGGCAGGCCGCCCGCCTGGATGTCGGCGATTAAGCGTCGGGGCCGCCCGCCGGGGAGCAAGAACAAGAACAAGGATACGGCCGCGGCGTAATACACCCCTACACACGGTCGGACTAGACCTTGCCGACGCCGCCGAAGTGTATCCGTACGCCAGCGCGATGTGCGAGAATGGCCTTCGGCGTATCCCGACCGAATGAAAACCTCTCCCATTATTGTGGCGCTCGATCTGGGAACTGCGTCTGAGGCGCGTGAATTGGTGGCGGCGTTGGGCGACGCGGTGTCGTTTTACAAGCTGGGCCTGGAGTTATACGCGGCGGCGGGCATGGATCTGGTGCGCGAGCTGAAAGCGCAGGGCCATCGCGTATTCCTGGACCTCAAACTGTACGATATCGGCGAGACTGTAAGGCGCGCGGTGGCGCAGGTAACACGCGTGGACGTCGATTTTCTTACAGTGCATGCCAGCCTGGCCGTGATGCAGGCCGCGGTGGGAGGTCGGGGAGAGTCCGGATTGAAGCTCCTCGCGGTCACCGTCCTGACCAGCGTCGATGAGAGCGATCTTCGGCGAGATGGCTACTCGTGCAGCGTCGCTGACCTGGTCGAACTACGGGTGCGAAACGCCGTGGCCGCGGGTGTGGACGGCTTGGTCTGCTCACCGCTGGAAGTCGCGAAGGTGCGGGCCATCGCCGGAGCGGGCGCAACCCTGGTCACGCCCGGCGTGCGCTCGGCCGGAGCGGCCGCGGAAGACCAGAAGCGCGTCGCAACCCCCGCCGAAGCGATCGCTAACGGCGCGGACTATCTTGTGATCGGGCGCCAGGTGACCCGCGCGAAGGACCCTAGAGAAGAGGTGCTGCGCATTCTTGAAGAGGTTGGGACTGGGCCGCGTCTACAACTCTCAACTAGGTCTCTGACCACATGAAAATGTTTCATCGCGTGGGGCAGCCTGGGAAGCTGCGCGGCGGTTGCTAACCGCCGCAACCCCGCCCTAATGGGCGGGGCTTTCCGGCGTGGTTGACGAGCGCCGTGGACGGGCGCAAACCCGCCAAGCCCTGCCCGTCAGGGCGGGGTTCTATTCCAGAAATCTAACGGGTTTCGCAACCCGCCGAAGGATACCACCCACGCAGAACGTTTTCACACGGTCAGAGACCTAGTGCTCAATAAGCCTGTCCGCGATTGTCGATGCCGTGAATACGAACCGCATTTGGGTGTGTCGAGGTCAAAGAACACACGCCACTTTCCAACGCGAAGCCGGCACAATCCCGCGCGATCGGTCAGCGGTTTTGCGTCCCCTTCCCCTGATTGGCCGTAGCGCGTGAGTGAGACCAGGATACGCATGGCCGTCTCGCGGTCGAGGCGGCGGAGATCGTTACGAGCCGCTGGTCCCCAGATAAAGCGTCTCACAGACCGAATTCACGCAAGACATCTTCGTGGGGGATTCCGTCTGAGGGATTCGCCCGGGCCGCGTCGATGCGGTCCAGCATATCCGGATCGACTGGCGGTTCGTGCGCGAGCAGAAACTGGAGGTAGCGCACGGCGGCCGGCAACTCCGCATCCGGAAGCTGGTCAATAAGCTGGTGGAGCTGCTGCTTGTCAGGCATTGGGTTCCCCCGCCTCTAGTGTATCGCCGCATAGCCACCGGGAGTACGCTATCTTCGCTTCATGCCCATAATCACTCACCTGGAATGCAGTCTCTGCTCGAAACGCCGCGAAGCCGGGCAGATTCACAACCTATGTGAGTGTGGCGGACCGCTGCTGGTGCGCTACGACCTGAATGGTGTGAACCGCGACTCGATTCAGAATGGTCCCTCCAGCATGTGGCGATACGCTCCTGTTCTTCCGGTAACGAAACCCGCGGCGATCGTCTCGCTGGGCGAGGGCATGACTCCTCTGATCCGGACTCAGCGGGTGGGCGCGCGCCTGGGTGCGCGGGACCTGTGGGTCAAGGATGAAGGCGTCAATCCCACGGGCTCCTTCAAGGCGCGGGGCCTTTCCTGCGCGATCTCCATGTGTGTCGAGTTGGGCGTGAAGAAAGTCGCGATTCCCTCGGCGGGAAACGCGGCGGGTGCGATGGCCGCGTATGCGGCGGCGGCGGGAATCGAGGCCCACATCTTCATGCCGCGCGACGTGCCGCAGGCCAATTTCATCGAGTGCCGCGCCACGGGCGCCCACGTCACCCTGGTGGATGGCCTGATCAGCGACTGCGGGAAAATCGTCGCCTCACGCAAGGATGCCGAGGGCTGGTTCGACGTCAGCACGCTCAAGGAGCCATACCGGATCGAGGGAAAAAAGACCATGGGCTACGAACTGGCCGAACAGCTTGGTTGGCAGTTGCCGGATGCGATCTTCTATCCGTGTGGCGGCGGCGTGGGAATGATCGGCATGTGGAAAGCGTTCGCCGAGATGGAGACGATGGGCTGGATTTCGTCGCGGCGTCCGAAAATGATTGTCGTGCAGGCCGAGGGATGCCAGCCTATTGTGCGGGCCTATGAGCAAGGCAAGTCGCGCAGCGAATTCTTCGACAATGCACATACTGTAGCGAGCGGCCTCCGCGTGCCCAAGGCCCTGGGCGATTTCCTGGTGTTAGACGCGGTGCGTCAGAGTGGCGGCGCGGCCGTGTCCGTGAGCGACGAAGCGATGATCGAGGCCGGCCTGGAACTGGCGGCCGACGAAGGGGTTTTCGTGGCGCCCGAAGGCGGAGCTTGCGTGGCGGCGTTGAAGAAGCTTCTGGCCCAGGGATTCCTCAAGCCGGAAGAACGCATCGTGATCTACAACACCGGGTCCGGATTGAAATATCTGGAAGCCTATTCGGCCCGATTAAGGTAGCGTCACCACCAACAGAAACGCGCCGTACTTGCCTACATGGTCGTTTTGCGCGGCGCCCGGCGGAAAAATGTTGGTGCCGGTGTAGCCGACTGCATAGAACGCGCCAGACGCGTCCACGTCCACGCCATAAACGATCTGGTTTCCCAGGCCGGTGACATAGCTGCAGTACACCAGCGAATTCCGGCTAAGAGGCGCGGCCGCCGGGTCGATGACCGCGACGAAGCCGTCCACGCCGACTCCCGCCGAGGAGTGGCTCAATGCGTTGGGGGTCACGAGAAGATCGGGAGACATGGAGTATCCACCCAGGTAATACTTTCCGGCGTTGTCCCGGCGCAGATCGTAGGCCACCTCGCCGCCGCTTCCGCCAAAGTAAGTTGAGTAGACCAGGCCTTGCCTGGCCTTGGTGAGATCCAAGATCGTCAGAAATGCGTTCCCGTTTATGCCCATGCTGGTTTGGAACGCGCCCTGGGTCACGGGAAAATCCGGCGAGAGGGTGTAGCCTGTCATGGCCACGCGGCCGGACGGGTCAACCACGATCTTTTTGACCTCGTCCTCCGAAGAGCCGCCAAGGTACGTGGAATACACCAAGGTTTGGGCGCTCAAGTCCAGTTCGGCGAGGAACGCCTCTCCATCGACTGCATAGTTCGGCTGGTACGCCGAGGAGGTGATCGGAAAATCGCCAGAAAACGTAATGCCCGCCACGTAAACCTTACCTGCGGCATCCACTGCGATGGCTCGTCCGGCGTCCACTGCCGAGCCGCCCAGATACGTGCTCGCGACCAGAGACGCCGTGCCGCTTAGCGTGGGATCGATCTCCGAGACGAAGGCATCGAAGCTGAAAAGCAGGGCGGACTGGTACGGTCCCACGGTTGGGAAATCGCTCGAGTTCGTGTAGCCCGTGACGTAGATCTTCCCGCCAGCTACCGCGATTGCGTCGGCCTCATCGTGGTTGCCGCTGCCGGCGAGGAGCGTCGAGTACACCAAGCCGGCTGTGCCGGATTGGGATGGATCGAGCATCGTCACGAAAGCGTGCGTATCGGCGGTGATCGCGGCTTTGTACGCTCCGGACGTGGT